>JAURLW010000032.1 GCA_030831005.1 Bacteroidota bacterium | reverse complement strand
TCAATATTACTATGATTATAGGGTGCTGGTATAGATTGTGGGTGATAATCGTATAGACGTGGAACAAAAGAACAGATAACAAAATTATTTGCATCAAATTGTTGGTGTACTGGAGGTGGCTGATGTATGCGACCAGTGATAGGCTCAAAATTATGTATAGATGTTTTGTAAGGATATTCGCAACCGTCCCAGCCTACAACATCAAAAGGATGATTGGCGTAGGTCATGTCATACATGAAATTCTTCTTTTTCACATGAATATGAAAAGCTCCTTTTTCATCTATTGCTTGTTCCAATTGTGGTTTTATAATATCACGCTCGCAGTATGGAGCATGTTCTAATAATTGACCATATTTACTTAAATAGCGTTTAGGAAATGTTATAGGGCTATGGCTTTCTACAATAAATAATCGATTATCAGCGGTGTCAAATTCCATTTGATAAATAGTGCCTCTTGGCAAAACAATATAGTCGCCATATTCAAATGGCAACGAGCCATATTGTGTTTTTACCTTGCCAGTGCCCTCATGAATAAACAATACTTCATCAGAATCGGCATTTTTATAGAAGAAATCACTTTTTAATTCTGTTGGAGCTGCTAATACAATATGACAATCATTATTGAACAAAATTGTTTTGCGAGCACTTAAATAGTTGCCTCCCTTTGGAATATTAAAGCCTTCTAAACATCTAGGAGTGATATTGTTTTTGGTAGCCGCTTTTGGACTTACATCAATGGGCTCAGCTATGTCTACAATTAAGGTAGGTGGGTGAATATGATAGAGTAGGGTATAATTAGAAGAAAAACCTTCTGTACTAAACAATTGTTCAGAATATAATTTGCCTTCTTCATCTCTAAATTGGATATGACGCTTGTTAGGGATCTTTCCTAGGGTATAATAATGTGGCATATAAAATTTTTAGTAAGGTAAAGTTAGTCGCTTTTAGATTAATTTTTTACCTAAATAGTACTAAAATGATAGAAATTATAGCACTTATTGACTATTGTCATATTTGACTTAATAAAACCTGGATAATACCGATAAGGAAACCTAAAATGCCACCTATAATTTCCACGAATTTGAATTCTTTCTGCATGATACTGACTAATATAGCCTCTAGCTTATCAGAAGAAAACTGCGCTACTTTGTTAGAAACCATCTTTTCAATGCTGATTTTCTTTTCAAGAGAACTCATCATTTGATTGGCAATTTGAGGATACATTTCAATGATTTCATCCATTAGGGTGCTCTTCATTTCTGCAATTAACTGCTTACTGATAAACATACTAATGATAGGCATTTTTTGAGGCAATTTCTCGTTCAGAAAATGATCAATATGCACTTCGATCATAGGTTTAATTTCATAAACAGCGTCTTCATTGTTGAGGCCACTTACGATTTCCTTTATGTTAACTAAATCATTGGCTACAATTTGACCAAGCTTTTCAGCAATTTGTGCTTGCCTTTTAGGGAAAATACCTTGAAAGGTAATGCCTAAGATACGTTTAGGTTGCTTCGGATGAAACAACATTTTAATAGCAATCCAATTGGTAAACCAACCAATAAATGCTGCAATAAGAGGGAGTAAAATAATGGATAACATGGATAAGAATGCAATTGATTAATAACGTTTATTTAAAATATTTTCTAGGTATAAGCCATAGCCGCTTTTTTTGTATTTGTTGGCTAATACTTGCATTTGCTCATCATTGATCCAGCCATTTCTGTAGGCTATTTCTTCAATGCAACCTACTTTCAAACCTTGACGTTTTTCGAGTACTTCGATAAACTGACCAGCTTCCATTAAAGAGTCAAAGGTGCCTGTATCTAACCATGCCGTACCTCTATCTAAAACACCTACTTCTAATTTACCTTGTTCTAAATAAACTCTATTCAAATCGGTGATTTCAAGTTCACCTCTTGGCGATGGCTTAATAGCTTTCGCATGTTTTACAACGCTGTTGTCGTAAAAATATAAACCTGGAACAGCATAATTAGATTTTGGTTGTGCTGGTTTTTCTTCAATACTTTTTACACTATGATTTTCATCAAACTCCACTACACCATAGCGTTCAGGATCATGTACGTGATAAGCAAATACAACCGCACCGTCTGGATTGGCTTTGTTTTTAAGCAAAGTGCCCATACCCGAACCGTAGAATATATTATCACCTAGTACCAAGGCTACAGCATCATCACCTATAAAATCTTCGCCTAAAATAAATGCTTGAGCTAAGCCATCCGGACTGGGTTGCACTACATATTCAAATCTACAGCCTAGTTGAGACCCATCGCCCAAAAGCTTTTTAAAACCCGCTTGATCGTCTGGAGTGGTAATGATTAAGATTTCTCTAATGCCCGCTAGCATAAGGGTAGATAGCGGATAGTAAATCATAGGTTTGTCGTAAACAGGCATTAATTGCTTGCTTACAGCTATGGTTAAAGGATGTAATCGGGTGCCTGATCCTCCGGCTAATATAATTCCTTTCATAAATTTATTTTGAATATTGTTGTTCGTAATAACTTTGATACTGACCACTGGTTACATTATTCAACCAATCTTCATTTTCTAAATACCAATCTATGGTTATCGATAATCCTTCTTCAAAAGTTACAGAAGGTTCCCAACCGAGTTCGTTTTTAATTTTTGTTGCATCAATAGCATAACGACGGTCATGTCCTGGACGGTCTTTGATATAGGTAATAAGTTGTGCTGAAGTACCTGCAGCTCTACCTAATTTTTGATCCATTTGATGGCACAATAAATGGATAAGTTCAATGTTTTGCCACTCATTAAAACCGCCAATATTGTAGGTCTCGCCATTCTTACCGGTATGAAAAACGGTATCAATAGCACGCGCATGATCTACAACATAAAGCCAATCACGAGTGTATTTACCATCGCCATAAACTGGCAAGCTTTTATTGTTTTTAATATTATGAATAAAAAGAGGAATCAATTTTTCTGGAAATTGATTTTGTCCATAATTATTAGAACAATTTGTAATCACAAAGGGCATATGGTAGGTATTGCCATAAGCTCTTACTAAATGATCTGAAGCTGCTTTAGAAGCAGAGTAGGGCGATTGAGGATCGTAAGGGGTTGTTTCTAAAAAGAAGCCGGTTTCGCCTAAAGAACCATACACTTCATCGGTAGAAACATGATAAAAACGTTTGTTAGTATAATCGTTTTTCCAAAGTGTTTTAGCAGCGTTTAATAAATTCGCTGTTCCCATTACATTGGTTTGAATAAATGCATTAGGATCAGTAATAGAACGATCTACATGGCTTTCGGCAGCTAAATGAATAACGGCATCAAAAGCATGTTG
>JAURLW010000031.1 GCA_030831005.1 Bacteroidota bacterium | reverse complement strand
TCCTCTTCTCTAGTTTTAGGAAAAACTAAGTGCGTATGCGAATCGCACCAAGTTGGAAAAACAAGCTGACCACTAACATTGATCTCCTTATCATAGTTGCCACTAGGGTAATGCTCCATAGATCCAAAATCAACAATTCGATCATCTTCAATTAACAACCATGCCTGATCTATGTGTTCAACTTTATTCAAATCACGACCTTTTATTGACGGTAATAATTCGTTTTGAATACCAAAAAGCGATTGGATATGGGTAAAAATTGTTTGCATACTCAAAAATAAAAAAAACGCTCGAATGAGCGTTTTTTATTTTTATAGGATTAGATTAACCTAGATAAACTTTTAAGGCGTTGCTATATCTTGTTTTTTGTAAACGCTTAATAGCACGTTCTTTAATTTGACGAATACGTTCTTTAGTAAGATCATATTTTTCTCCAATTTCTTCGATAGAAGGACCAGCATCTCCATCTAAACCAAAATACGCAGCTAAAATTTCCGCTTCTCTTGGACTTAAGGATTTCAATATACGTTTGATTTCAGCTCTCAAAGAATCTTTCATTACATCATCATCCGTATCGCTAGAACCTGCTAATAAATCGCCCATTGCTACATCTTCTGCTTCATGCACAGGTGCATCTAAAGATGTATGACGAGAATTGCTGGTAAAGATATTAGTTACTTCTGTTTCACTCATTTCTAAAATCACCGCTAATTCTTCTGTAGAAGGCTCCCTTTCATGTTCTTGCTCAAAAGCAATAAACGCCTTATTTGCTTTATTGTAAGTACCAATTTTATTTTGAGGCAAACGCACTAATCTACCTTGCTCAGCAAGTGCTTGTAAAATAGATTGACGAATCCACCAAACGGCATAGGAGATAAATTTAAAACCTTTTGTTTCATCGAAACGCTGTGCAGCTTTAATCAAACCTAAATTACCTTCATTAATTAAATCACTTAAAGACAAACCTTGGTGTTGATACTGTTTAGCTACCGAAACAACAAAACGAAGGTTGGATTGAACTAGTTTATCAAGAGCGCGTTGATCACCCATGTGTATTTTCAAGGCAAGAGTAGTTTCTTCCTCAGGTGTAATCATAGAGATTTTACTGATTTCTTGAAGATATTTTTCTACCGCCTGAGAGTCCCTATTGGTAATCTGGGTGGCAATCTTTAGCTGCCTCATGAGTTAAAAATTTTAATAATTTAGTAAAAATAATACGCAAATAGTGAATTTTCAAGGAAATGATGTTAAAGTTTATATATCATTTCAAACAATTTTCAAAATTTTTTTTGAATTTAGTAAATAAGACACCTAAATTTACTAAAAGGTTTGTTCTTTTATCTTATTGAATATAAACGTTTTATATTCAATAGAAAGGGTTTCAAAAAAGCTTAAAATATATAAACAATTGATTTAAAAAATTGTTTTAAGAGAGCATTTTATTACTTTTGTAAACCAACACAACTAATCCATGCAAAAAGACCAATATCAACATCCAGATTACTACTTATTAGATGAGTTATTAACTGATGAGCATAAGTTAATCAGAGATGCTGTAAGAGCTTATGTTAAGAAAGAAATCAGCCCAATTATTGAAGAGCATGCCCAAAATGCTACTTTTCCAAAGCAAATTTTAAAAGGCTTAGGTGAATTAGGCTGTTTCGGACCCTTTGTTCCTCAAGAATATGGTGGTGCTGGATTAGATTATATCAGTTATGGTATCATGATGCAAGAATTAGAGAGAGGCGATTCAGGTGTACGTTCTACGGCTTCTGTTCAAGGTTCTTTGGTTATGTATCCAATCCTAACTTACGGTAGTGAGGAGCAAAAAATGAAATATTTACCCAAATTAGCTAGCGGAGAAATGATGGGTTGCTTTGGATTAACAGAACCAAACCATGGTTCTAATCCAGCAGGCATGACCACATCTTTTGTTGATGCAGGTGATCACGTGGTATTAAATGGAGCAAAAATGTGGATTTCCAATGCACCTTTTGCAGATATTGCTGTGGTATGGGCTAAAAATGAAGAGGGTAGAATTCAAGGTTTGATCGTAGAAAGAGGTATGGAAGGATTTACTACTCCTGAAACGCATGGTAAATGGAGTTTGAGAGCATCAGCTACCGGCGAACTTGTTTTTGATAATGTAAAAGTACCTAAAGAAAATATCTTACCAAATGTTATAGGCTTAAAAGGTCCTTTAGGATGTCTTTCAAGCGCTCGTTTTGGTATTGCTTGGGGTGCATTAGGTTGCGCTATGGATTGTTATGATACGGCTTTACGCTATAGTCAACAACGTATTCAGTTTGATAAACCTATTGGCGCATTCCAATTAACGCAAAAGAAATTGGCTGAAATGATCACTGAAATCACAAAAGGTCAATTGATGGTTTGGAGATTGGGTGTGCTTAGAAATGAGCATAGAGCTACTCCTGAACAAATTTCAATGGCTAAAAGAAACTCTTGCGAAACAGCCATAACTATTGCACGTGAAGCAAGACAAATATTAGGTGGCATGGGTATTACTGGCGAATTTAGTATTATGCGCCATATGATGAATTTGGAATCTGTTATAACCTATGAAGGAACCCATGATATTCATTTACTCATTACAGGACAAAGCGTTACTGGATTTAACGCCTTCAAATAAATTAAAAAGTCCCGCTAGTTGCGGGACTTTTTTTTAGAACAAATGGCGTGCTTGATCTTCTTCATCAGCATTGATCATGCATTGTATTTTAAATTCTTTATGTTTACTGCGTCTTAATATTAATTCATAATGGCAATGATAAAGCTCCTGTTTATCTGACCTACAAAAACTTAGTTTAATTTTTAAAAAAGCTAACTGTTCATTGATAGCATGCTTTTGTAGTGCGGAAATAGCGACTGAAGTGATATTATTTTTTTTATAAAACTGCATACCGCCCTGTAAAACAGCTTCAAGCTTACTACTATCTGCATATACATAACAAGCCTCTTTATGGATTACTTGTAATGGAAATGCAAAGTGAGGTATTAAATTTTTAACATGAAAACTATTGAAAGCAAATTGGTATTGATCAATAAAATCATAAAGAGCATTGGTGGAAATAGTTGGGGCCGACATATAACGTACTATACAGGATGTAAAATAATTAGCAAAGTTACTCGATTAGAATAAGTTTATAGCTGAATATTTATTAATTTTACTAAATAATATATGGAATCTTGAAGACACTCTTTACACACGAACAATTAACGATCACTATACAGCGTTTAGCGCATCAAATTGTAGAACAAATTGATGTATTTGAAGATGTTGTGATAATTGGTATTCAACCCAGAGGTATTCATTTATCCGATAGAGTAGTAAAAGCTATTCAGGCAATAGTACCCGGACAAAAAATTCAATATGGTCAATTAGATACCACCTTTTATAGAGATGATGTACATCAAAATAATGGCATACATATTCCAAGTGCTACAAGTATTGATTTTAATTTAGAAGGCAAACAAATTATACTCATTGATGATGTATTACATACAGGCAGAACCATTAGAGCTGCTATGGATGCTTTAATCGATTTTGGTCGTCCTAAGCATGTATCCTTAATGGTATTAATTGATCGAAGATTTAGCAGAGAATTGCCTATTCAGCCTGATTTTGTAGGCCAATCGGTAGATACTATGTATTCCCAAAAGGTAAAAGTACAATGGGATGAACAGCAACTAGATCATAAAGTATTGCTTATAGATTAATTTTTTTGACTATTTTTTATTAACTTTGCTTTTTAATGTCACTATCTGTAAAACACTTACTAGGAATTAAAGATCTTGCAAAAGAAGATATTCAAACTATTTTTTCTACTGCCGACAATTTTAAACAAGTTTTACAACGCCCCATTAAAAAAGTTCCTAGTCTTCGCGACACTACCGTTGCAAACATTTTTTTTGAAAATTCCACACGTACAAGAATTTCCTTTGAATTAGCTGAAAAGCGATTAAGTGCCGATACGGTAAATTTTTCTGCTGCTGGCTCTTCTGTTTCCAAAGGAGAAACCCTCATCGATACGGTAAATAATATCTTATCTATGAAAGTAGATATGGTAGTGATGCGACACAGTGCTAGTGGAGCTCCCCATTTCTTATCCCAACATATTGATGCTAGTATCATAAATGCTGGAGATGGTACCAATGAACATCCTACGCAAGCCCTATTAGATGCATTTTCTATGCGTGAACAACTAGGCGATCTGAAAGGTAAAAAGATTGCCATCATTGGCGATATTTTACACTCAAGAGTAGCTTTAAGTAATATCTATTGCCTACAAAAATTAGGTGCAGAAGTACTCGTTGCTGGTCCGCCTACACTTATACCAAAACATATTGAAGCCCTTGGCGTTGCATATACCTATGATGTAAAAAAAGCATTAGCTTGGTGCGAGGTGGCAAATGTATTACGAATACAATTAGAGCGTCAAAACAAACCCTTATTTTCATCTTTGAGAGAATATGCGCTTTATTATGGTATTAATAAAGATATGTTAGATAGCATCCAAAGAGATATTCTCATCATGCATCCTGGTCCTATAAACAGGGGAGTAGAATTAAGCTCAGATGCTGCTGATAGCAAACAATCCATTATTCTTAATCAGGTAGAGAATGGCGTAGCCATCAGAATGGCTGTTATTTATTTACTTTCAGGGAAAGCTATCATAGAATAAATATTTTTAGAAAAAGTTTAATAGCTCCTTTTTTAAAACTATTTTTGTAATCCATAAAAAACAGAGATTATGTCATCTACTTGGTTTAAAAGAATTAAGAAGAATATTTTAACGAGTACAAAAGAGAAGTTGGAAGTTCCCGACGGACTTTGGCATAAGTGCCCATCTTGTAGAACTACGACTACACAAATGGAATTAGCAAGCAATTTATACGTTTGCTTAAAATGTAATTACCACAATAGAATTAATGCTGTTGAATATTTTAGTATACTATTCGACAATAATGAATATTTAGAGCTTTTTGAGGAAATCGTACCGAAGGATAAATTAGGCTTTGTTGATTTGAAACCTTATGCATCTAGAATTGTGGATGCTCAAAAATCTACAGGTTTAAGAGATGCTATGACAGTTGGTGTGGGAGATATCAATGGTCGACCAATGGTGATAGCTTGTATGAATTTTAATTTCATTGGTGGATCTATGGGTTCGGTAGTAGGTGAGAAAATAAGCAGGGGTATTGATTATGCCATAGCGCATGGTTTACCTTTTATGATTATTTCAAAATCGGGTGGAGCACGTATGATGGAAAGTGCATTTTCTTTAATGCAAATGGCTAAAACATCTGCTAAATTAACCCAATTAGCTAAAGCTAAATTACCATACATATCTTTCATGACAGACCCTACCACAGGGGGTGTTACAGCATCATACGCAATGCTTGGCGATATCAATATAGCTGAACCAAATGCGCTAATTGGCTTTGCTGGTCCACGCGTAATTAAAGAAACGATCAAAAAAGACTTACCTGAAGGATTCCAAAAAAGCGAATTTTTATTGGAACATGGATTTTTAGACTTCATCGTAGAAAGACATCAATTAAAAGAAAAACTAAGCCATTGTATAGATTGGTTTATTTCCAAATAATTTATAAAAGCCATTCTTAGGAATGGCTTTATTAATACACTCGTATTGACACCAAAGATTTACATAAAAAACAAACCTGCTACATTCGAATTTGCCATTGAAGACAAATTGGTTGCAGGCATGGTTTTGACAGGATCAGAGATTAAATCTATACGAGAGAGTAGAGTGAGTTTTAATGATAGTTATTGCTTATTTAATGATGGCGAACTGTTCGTAAAGAACTTATATATCTCAGAATATAAACATGCCGGTTATGCTCAGCACAATCCTACGAGAGAGCGTAAGTTATTATTAAATAAAAAAGAACTTAAAAAGTGGTTTGCAAAGATTAAAGAGAAGGGATTAACTATTGTTCCTTTAGCTATTTTTGTAAATGAAAAAGGATTTGCAAAAATAGAAATTGGCTTAGGAAGAGGTAAAAAACTTCACGATAAAAGAGAAACAATCAAGAATAGAGACTTAGACAGAGATCTTAAACGATATATTTAAGCCCTTTTACTTTTTGAATTTTGGAATATGGAAACCAAGGCTTCCAATAAATTGGATACTTCCGAAAGCCTGTTTAATTTCACCCCCATGATTGATTTTTAATCCTGAGTAACGGGCGTAATCTAATTTAGTAGCAAATTCTAAAAATACTCTGTCCAAATAAATTA
>JAURLW010000001.1 GCA_030831005.1 Bacteroidota bacterium | reverse complement strand
GCTTGGAGTTGTGGCTAATGTTGAACCATAAGCGGTAGTCAAACCATATTCAACGCTAACTGAAGTTGTAGCATTGTTAGCGATTACATCGCCACTAACTGTTGCTGAGTTCGTAGTGATAGCACTTGCTAATACATTAGATATAGTAGGTAGTGCTGTAGCAATAGTTGTTGTAAAAGTACTATTTGAACTATAGGTAGTACCCACACTATTTACCGCTTTAATACGATAATTATAGGTAGTGTTAGGTGTTAAACTAGTTAAGTTGGCACTTACCGAAGTTGATGTAGATCCATTCACACTACTTGGAGTTGTGGCTAATGTTGAACCATAAGCGGTAGTTAAACCATATTCAACACTTACGGTAGTTGTAGCATTGTTAGCGATTACATTTGCACCAATAGTTGCCGCACTTGTAGTAATAGCGCTAGAAGTCACATTTGAAATTGAAGGCAAGGCTGTTGCTATAGCAGTAGTAAACGTATAGTTTGGACTGTAGGTTGTACCCACACTGTTTACTGCTTTAATACGGTAGTTATAAGTAGTATTTGAACTTAAGCTAGATAAGTTAGCACTTACTGCAGTGGCGGTAGACCCTGTTGCACTGCTTGGCGAAGTAGCTATTGTTGATCCATAAGCGGTAGTCAAACCATATTCAACACTTACGGTAGTTGTTGCATTGTTAGCATTTACATTGGCGCCAATAGTTGCCGCACTTGTAGTAATAGCGCTAGAAGTCACATTTGAAATTGTTGGAGCTAATGTAGTCGGCGCAGCTTGTAATAAATTAATAGTTGCTATGTTATGAGCATCCCCTGAAGTTTGTCCATTTCCATTAGTTACATTTAAAGCTACATTAGCCGTAACAGCTCCAGTACCAGAAGCAGGTGCCGTCCAAGTGAAAGTCCAACTAACTGTACCGGAAGTCATTGCTTTACCACTTGAATGAGAAATTTCTAATCCATTAATTGTAGTTTGTGCAGGTGCATTGCTTAACATACCAGCACTAAATATCAAATCAAATCCTGCTTTTGCACTTGGAATAGCAGCATAATTCATATTCGTAGCACTTAAAGTAATGGAATAAGCCGTGCCTGGCACATACCCTGTTGAAGGTACCCCTGTCATCGTAATTACGGTATTTGCATTAGGATAACCATGACAAGAACAACCAGAAGTTGAATTTGTTACTCCACTATTACTGGACATCAACATGAGTGCTACAGTTAATAAAGAGAGCGATGTAATTAATATGCTTTTTTTCATCTTTACAGTTTTTAGGTAAACAAATATAAGGCAATTAAACTATATAAAATCCAACCATATCGCCTGGTATAACCCAAGCATCAAATTCTTCTGCCGTTACATAACCTAAATCTATAGCCGTTTGTTTAAGCGTTTTGCCTTCTTTATGAGCTGTTTGTGCAATTTCTGCCGCTTTATAATATCCAATCTTGGTATTTAAAGCCGTAACTAACATTAATGAATTATTTAAATGAGCGCTGATATTTTGCTCAATAGGCTCTATACCTACAGCGCATTTATCATTAAAGCTCATGCAGCCTTCTCCAATTAATCGTGCGCTATGTAAAAAGTTATAGATCATCATTGGCTTATAAACATTCAATTCAAAATGACCATTCATACCACCAATATTAATTGCTACATCATTACCCATCACTTGTGCGGCAATCATTGTTAATGCTTCGCATTGTGTTGGATTTACTTTACCAGGCATAATAGAAGAACCAGGCTCATTATCCGGAATAAACAATTCTCCAATACCACAACGAGGACCACTACTCAACATTCTGATATCATTAGCAATTTTCATCAAACTAGCGGCAACAGTTTTTAAAGCACCGTGAGCTTCAACAATTGCATCATGTGCAGCCAAACTTTCAAATTTATTTTCAGCTGTCACAAAAGGAAGTCCTGTTAACGCTGCAATTTTTTTAGCTACAAGAGGTGCATAACCTTTCGGTGTATTGATACCAGTTCCTACTGCAGTGCCACCCAAAGCTAATTCTGCTAAATGAGGAAGCGTATTATTTATTGCTTTTAAACCATGATCTAATTGCGATACATAACCACTCAATTCTTGACCAAGTGTTAAAGGTGTAGCATCCATAAAATGGGTTCTACCAATTTTAACGACTTGCATATAAGCTGTAGCTTTTGCATGTAAGGTATCGCGTAATACTTTTATACCTGGAATAGTAATATCAACTAACATTTTATAAGCAGCGATATGCATTGCAGTTGGGAACGTATCATTAGAAGACTGTGATTTATTTACATCATCATTCGGATGAATCATTTTTTCTTTGTCTGTCAATTGACCGCCATTTTTTACATGCGCACGATAAGCAATTACTTCATTTACATTCATGTTACTTTGCGTACCCGATCCTGTTTGCCATACTACTAATGGGAAAGCATCGTTTAAAGAACCTGTTAAAATCTCATCACACACATCTGCAATAGCATCGCATTTTTTAGCATCTAAAACACCCAATTCTGTATTGGTAAGCGCTGCTGCTTTTTTTAAGTAAGCAAAAGCTGCAATAATTTCTTTTGGCATTTTATTGATATCTTGAGCAATTTTGAAATTGTCAATAGATCTTTGTGTTTGCGCACCAAAATAGGCAGTTTCAGGCACCTTAACTTCGCCCATGGTATCTTTTTCAATTCTATAGTTCATAGTCATATTATTTAATTTGTAAAGGTATAA
Organism: Bacteroidota bacterium; assembly: GCA_030831005.1. Taxonomy (GTDB): domain Bacteria; phylum Bacteroidota; class Bacteroidia; order Chitinophagales; family Chitinophagaceae; genus CAIWHF01. Next base: position 3,503 of record JAURLW010000001.1, on the reverse strand, counting down.
AATCTCTTTTCTATATTATTCACTAACTTGCAGAAACTAATAAAAATCATGATGAAAAACGCAGTCATTACAGGAGCTACACAAGGCATTGGCAAAGCTATAGCAGAGAAATTACTTTCTGAAGGCTTAAACCTAGCTTTTTGTGCCCGAAACGAAAAAGATGTAGCATCCTGTATACAACAATGGCAGGCGCAATTTCCTCATCAAAAAATAGCTGGATTCATCGTTGATCTTTCTAAAAAAGAAGCCGTTATTCAATTTGCAAAAGATGCTTTATTGGCTTTAGGAAATATAGAGGTACTCATCAATAATGCAGGTATTTATATGCCTGGAAGTATTGCTAATGAAGAAGATGGTAATTTAGAACAGCTTTTGCAAGTCAATCTTTTAAGTGCCTACCATCTTACACGATCGCTACTCTCTCATTTACACACCCATGCCAAAGCGCATATATTCAACATGTGTTCGGTTGCCAGTTTGAAGGCCTATCCACATGGAGGATCCTATAGCATTAGTAAATATGCCTTATTGGGCTTTTCTGATAATTTGCGTGAAGAATTAAAAGAAAGTGCTATTCGCGTTACCGCAATTGAGCCAGGCGCCACCTATAGTAGATCTTGGGAAGGTGCTGCTATTGACACGAACAGAATAATGGAGGCCAATGATATTGCAATTATGCTTTGGGCAGCAATGCAAGTTAGTAAGCAAGCTAATGTTGAGCATATTGTGATAAGACCAATAAAAGGAGATCTTTAATTGGCTTGATAAAAAGCCTCGTATTTTCTTAGCGTTGTATCCCAAGCATGTGTTTGTATTGCCCATGCATAGGCCTGATTTGCTTTTTCAATAGCATCCTTTTTATTAGCAATAATAGCTTCTACTGCTTGTGCAATGGCATCTACGTTTCTAGCCACAATCAAAGTCCCACGCTCTCCTTCTCCCAGTTGTTCGGGTGTACCACCGGTATTCGTGCCAATGATGGGCTTTTTCATGAGCATGGCATCTAAGAGGGATAAGGAATACATTTCATTGTAGGAAGGCAATATAAATACATCAATAGCATCTAAATAAGCGATATATTCTTTTTGAAAAGGAATACGAATAATTTTATTTTCTAAATGATTCAATTGCACGATGTTGGTAATTGCATTTTCTATAACCTGACTTTGAGCTTCGTAAACTGCTTGTCCATTAGCATCTAAATAGGCCATAGTAGGCTCACCAATAATCCAAAATTGCACTTGCTCTTGAATAGATTTAGGCAGTTTTAAAAAAGCTTGTGCAAATTCTAAATTTCCTTTTTCTTGATCTAATCGACTCAGCATGGCAATTACCATTTTATCTTGAGCCTGATATTGATTTCGAATTTTATTTCTTAGTGGTTCATGAGCAACAAACTGCTGTATAGACCTGCCGTAAGGTATTAATGAAATTTTATGCTGCTGAATAGGAATGTTCTTTTCAATACTTTTATTGGTCATTGCTGAAGTAGAACTCATGCCATCTACAAAATGATATAAAAACTTGTAGTGCCATTGGTGTTTGTTTTTCTGCATCATCATATATGTACTATTTAGATGCACTATTTTTTTATTAAACACAAACTTAAACCAAGACGCCATCCAAATATCAATATTATTATGCGTATGGATATGTGTTATGTTTTCTTTTTTAACAATATTGTTAATTGTAAAAAGAAGTGGTAAAGAAAATTTACTAGCCTTATTGGGTATAAAGTAAATAGGGATATTCAATTCATGAAGTTCTTTGGCTAAACGGGTATTTCTTTTAGTTAATACAACTATAGTATAACCCGCTTTTACTTGTTGAGCAATCAATTCTTTAATATACAATTCCATACCACCAAAGGCATCGGAACAAATAAAATGCAGTAGGTTCATAGCTTGAAAATAAGTAAAAAGAAACAAAATGATATTTAGAAATTCAAAAAGAAATTCAAAAAATTAATTACGTAAATTGAATTAATAGATATACCTTTGTAATTGTAAAAAAGTTAGTACAAATTAAAAACATAAAATCACTTCAAGAAAATAATCAAATTTAAACTATTAAGACAAATCTATCCATTACTGGATTCATCGTTATACGATATTATTTAAACGCTGTTATTTATTCATCTTTAAAATCAAATCAACATGGGAATCTTAAATTTCTTCAAAAACCTTTTAGGTAAAGCTAATGTAGATGTAGACACATTAGTAAACAAAGCAGAAGGCATGACCGGTAGTGCTTTAGAAAAAGCAAAATCAGCAGCCTCTCCACTTGTCGACAAAGCTGAGGGCTTTGCAGAATCTGCAAAAGCAAAACTAACCGAGTATGTCCCTCAAGCAGGAGACATGATTGAAAACTCCTTTTCAGCAGCTAAAGACAAAATGACTGAGCTAGGCAGTAAAGCAAGTGAAATGGCTAAAGATGCTGTTAATACGGTTAAGGAAAAACTATAATGATTATTTGTTTTATTTGCAGTATTCTTGTTACTTACAAAATAATCAAGAATCGAAGTTAATCTAAGCATTTACTAACTAATAAAACATGGATTAATAAACGTAGTTTCATTTGTTTAAATAATCTCATATAAACCTTACTTCATTAACTTTTATTAGCTTTTTAAACAACCCAAGCATCCAAGCCACCTTTTAGGTGGCTTTTATGTTTTTGGGTTATGATGATTGAGGTTGAGGTTGAGGTTTGAGTAGAGATTAAAAACAAAAAAGCCTCAGATTACTCTGAGGCTTTTAAAATAAATATGGCAGCTACCTACTCTCCCGCATTGTTGTGCAGTACCATCGGCCATGAGGGGCTTAACTTCTCTGTTCGGAAAGGGAAGAGGTGAACACCCTCGGCAATACCACCATAAGATCTTGGGTTGTTTTTTATTGAACCAGCCGTAGCCTGTTCACAACCTAAATATGGTGACATATCAGTGAAAGCAATCTCCGTAATATTAATATTTTATAAAGCTTACGTGCAATTAGTACTACTCGGCTTTGATGTTACCACCTGTATACCTATAGCCTATCAACGTCATAGTCTTTGACGGCACTTAAAAGTAAACTCATCTTGAGGAAGGTTTCGCGCTTAGATGCTTTCAGCGCTTATCCTGTCTGTACATAGCTACTCTGCACTGCACCTGGCGGCACAACAGATACACCAGCGGTACATACGCTCCGGTCCTCTCGTACTAAGAGCATGTCCTCGCAATTTACTAACGCCCACCACAGATAGAGACCGAACTGTCTTGCGACGTTCTGAACCCAGTTCACGTGCCACTTTAATGGGCGAACAGCCCAACCCTTGGGACCTTCTCCAGCCCCAGGATGTGACGAGCCGACATCGAGGTGCCAAACCGCTCCGTCGATATGAGCTCTTGGGAGCGATCAGCCTGTTATCCCCGGAGTACCTGTTATCCTTTGAGCGATGGCCCTTCCCGTCGGAACCACCGGATCACTCTGCTCTAGTTTCCTACCTGTTCGATTCTTCGT
>JAURLW010000030.1 GCA_030831005.1 Bacteroidota bacterium | reverse complement strand
TATGGGTAATCAGCGTTTTGTACAACATGCTAATACAGATATAAGCATGTCTCCTAATGTGGTAGCAGCAGCCGGACTTCATACGCTCGTTTTTCAAAGAGCAAAAGCGCATTTAGATTTTGATTTTGTTACTAAATATGTTGGCAAACAATATTTGGATAATACTTCTAATGAAAATCGAACAATAGATGCTTTTGTGGTATCGGATATAAAATCTACCTATACCTGGCATGCTAAATCTATACCAGCTATAAAATTGCAAGCAGCGCTTAACAATGTCTTTAATACTGAATACGCACCTAGTGGTTATAATTTTAATTACTACTATGGTGGTCAATTGAGTTCTACTAATGTGTATTATCCTCAGGCTAGAAGAATGATGCTCTTTAGTTTGATTGTAGAGTTAAAATAAGGTTTAGGTATCGCGTTTTGCAATGCAAGCAGTATAAAAATTAGGATTACTTATGCTAATGCAAGCATAGTTTTGTACCTTGCAAAAAATATGTATACCCATGTTTGTAAAACAATTATATACCAATTGCCTAAGTGAGGCAGCTTATTTTATAGCAAGTGATGGTGAGGCTGTGGTCATAGATCCGCTCAGAGATATAGATACTTATATAGCATTAGCAAAAGAGCATAATGCAGCTATAAAATATATTTTCGAAACGCATTTTCATGCCGATTTTGTGAGTGGTCATATAGAATTAGCTAAAGCAACTGGTGCAACTATTGTGTATGGCCCAGATGCACAAACTGGCTTTGAAGTGCATCATGCTAAAGATGGAGAATTGTTTAATGTTGGCAAGCTTCGTCTGCGAGTAATGCATACACCAGGTCATACTTTAGAAAGTACTTGTTACATATTGCAAGACGAACAACACAAAGATTATTGTGTATTTACTGGAGACACCTTGTTTGTAGGCGATGTTGGTCGTCCTGATTTATTCTCCGGTAATTTAAGCAAAGAAGAATTAGCGGCTTATTTGTATGACTCTTTACATACCAAAATTGCAAGCTTAGAAGATCATGTATTGGTATATCCTGCACATGGGCCTGGATCTGCATGTGGTAAAAATTTAGGCCCCAATACACACAGTACCATTGCAGAGCAAAAGCAAACTAATTATGCCTTAGCGCCGCAAACAAAAGAGCAATTTATTCAAACGGTAACATCCGGACTCAATGCGCCTCCTGCCTATTTCCCTATCAATGCAGCTATAAATAAAAAAGGTTACGAGAGTTTAGATATTATAAGATCAAGAGGCTTGCAAGCCTTATCTATTGCTGATTTTAAAGCAGCAGTAGCTAAAGGAGCTTTGATTTTAGATACCCGAAAAGCAACTGAATTTACAGAGGGTTTTATTCCAGAATCCATTAGTATCGGATTGGATGGTCGTTTTGCAGAATGGGCGGGTACTTTATTGCCGTTTAATCAAGACCTTGTTTTGGTAACTGAGGAAGGTAAAGAAGAGGAAACATTAATTCGTTTGGCACGAGTAGGTTTAGATGCTGTTCAAGGCTATTTGAAAGGTGGGTTTGAAGCATGGAAAGTAGCTGATGAAAAAATAGATATCATTATTGACGTGGATACCGAAGAATTGGCTTTAGATATTCCGCACGATCCTAAATTAGAAATCATTGATGTTCGTAAGCAAGCAGAATTTGATGCCGGTCATATTGTGGCAGCAAATCTAATGCCTTTAGATACTTTAATCGATCCTTTACATTTATCGGTTATCGACACTGAAGCTAACTTGTATGTGCATTGTGCCGGTGGCTATCGTTCAGTTATTGCGTGTTCCATATTAAAAAGACAAGGTTTTCATAATGTACGCAATGTATTGGGTGGCTGGTCGGCTATTAAAGAAGTCAACGAAATTCCCAAAGAAATGAGTAGTGTGATGAATTAAAAAAAGGTGCAATTTAAATTGCACCTTTTTTTATAGTCTCTTAATAGCAGCGCCAAGAGCATTTAAGCGTTCATCGATACGCTCATAACCTCTATCAATTTGTTCTATATTTTGAATAGTGCTTTTGCCACTAGCAGAAAGTGCAGCAATTAGTAAGGCTACTCCAGCACGGATATCTGGAGATACCATCGTTATGCCTCTTAAATCTGTTTGTTTATTTAAGCCGATTACAACAGCTCTATGAGGATCGCATAATACAATTTGTGCACCCATTTCTATTAACTTATCTACAAAGAACAAACGACTTTCAAACATTTTTTGATGAATTAAAACCGTGCCTTTTGCTTGTGTGGCTACTACCAGAACAATACTTAATAAGTCGGGCGTAAAACCAGGCCATGGTGCATCATAAATGGTGAGTACTGAGCCGTCTATAAAGCGTTGTATACTATACGATTCTTGTGCAGGTATGTAAATATCGTTTCCTTTAATGTGCAGTTCGATGCCTAAGCGTTGAAACATTTCAGGTATGATACCTAATTCTTTTACATCGGCATTTTTAATGGTGATTTCGCTTTTCGTCATAGCGGCTAAGCCGATAAACGAACCTACTTCAATCATATCGGCTAAAAGTCTATGCTCACAGCCTTGCAGTGCGTTTACACCTTCTATGATTAATAAATTAGATCCAATACCTTTAATATTAGCACCCATGCTATTGAGCATTTTGCACAATTGCTGTACATAGGGTTCGCATGCTGCATTATAAATAGTTGTAGTGCCAGGTGCCATTACAGCAGCCATTACAATATTAGCTGTGCCGGTTACAGATGGTTCATCGAGCAACATAGAAGCACCAGCTAATTGTGCTCCATCTAATTCAAATAAATAGTGTTCTACATTGTAGTTAAACACAACTCCTAATTTTTCAAAACCTCTTATGTGGGTATCTAATCTACGTCGACCAATTTTGTCGCCACCAGGCTGTGGAATTTGCGCTTTTTTAAATCGAGCTAATAGCGGACCAGCTAGCATTACAGCGCCTCTTAATTTGCCAGATTTGTGTTTGAAGGTTTGTCCAGCAAAATAATTTAAATCAATCTCTTTTGCTTCAATGATAACCGTATTAGCATTTGGGCGTTTAATATAGGCACCCATATCACTAATTAATTCAATCAATAAATTGACATCAATAATATTAGGAACATTATGAAGAGTTACTTTCTGGTCAGTTAATAAAGCAGCGCATAATACTTGCAGTGCTTCATTTTTAGCGCCTTGTGGGGTGATTTCACCAGATAATGTTTTGCCTCCTCTTATTTCAAATGCATTCATACGCGAGTATACTATTTGTTGGGTTTGTTCTTATTAAATTTACGATTTTTATTATAACCTCCGTTATTGTTATTATTATTGAAATTTCGTTGGTTATTATTTTTATTTGCGTTGCCTTTAAAATTATTACCTCCGCCTTTCTTGAAATTATTTTGTGTTCGATTATCAAAAAATACTTTAAAACCACCAGTTTCAAAATCCATCAAGCCCTTCGTAATTTCTAGTAATTCATTTTTTATCATATCATCATGAATAGGCTCTTTGTGCCAATTGGTATAAGCCAACTTCATGTAGTAACCAATATGTTGTGTAAAACCTTGTCTGCGTTCTTCATCTTTTTCTTCCATTCCAATGGCCAATAAAGATTCTAAATTCTTACCCAAATGTCTGTATTTGATATTGTGTTTGGGATAGTGAAGCGGCTCTGGTTTTTTATACAATTCTTCTGGAGTAGGCTTTGGATAAGGACCTTCAATGTCTAATTCAAAATTAGCCATTTGATGTAGGTGGTCCCACAAGCGATGTTTATAATCTTCTTCTAATTTTAAATTGGGGTTTAAAATACTCATTAACTCTACAATTACTTCTGCATTTTGTAGTCGTTTTTTAGGGTCTTCGATCGTTAAAACGTGTTCAACCATGCGCTGAACGTTTCTACCATATTCTGGTAGTGCTAGGTGTTTTCTTTTTGTATTATATTCCATGTAGTTATGGTGCATGATTTAACATGCCTTATTAATTTTAATAAAATAAATAGATTTGAATTGCTTGTAGATGAGCTACTATTACTTTAAAATGCTGAGCAAATATAGTAAATCGAGGGAATTATAAAATAAATTTTAAATAAACTTATACTTTTGTGTTAGCTTGAATAAAATTAGCAAGTGCCTACTTATTATTTCAATGAATACAATAATCGTTAACTGGAAATTTGCATGGCAAAATAGTTTTTTTAGAAGACTACTTTTGACAACCCTTCTTTTTTTTATTGTCTTGGTTTGGGCATATCCCTTGTTTTTTGATTTTATTGAGCATAGACAAGGCTATAGTATGCAAGATCCTATTGTAAATTACTTGCAAGCCAGAGATAATTCTATATTTATTTTTTCAATCTTATGGCTATGTGTTGCTTTGCAAATATGGCTACTAAAAGATAAACCTCAGCAAACCCTTTCGTTTTTACTTAGTTATTTGATCATTAATCTTACACGAATAGTCACTATTTATTTCGTGCCCTTAAATCCGCCTTCCAACTTAATCCCTTTACAAGACCCATTGAGTAATTATTTTTATGGTACTACCTTTATTACCAAAGATTTATTTTACTCTGGCCATACTGCTATCATCTTATTAATCGGATTTACCACGCAGCATAGATTGTTAAGGACCTTTTTTGTTATTGCAGCTTCGTTCATAGGTTTTATGGTTTTATCCAATCATGTGCACTATACCATTGATGTTATTGCAGCACCGTTCTTTGTTGTATTGGCAATAGTTTTGAGTAAAAAAATAATTAATAATAAGATTGCAAACGAAAGGGAATGAGGCTTTTGTTAAATTATAATTATATTTGTCCTTTGTTTCCTTAACCAAAAAATAATAAAACAAGTAGTTTTAAAAATTACTTGTGTGAAATATAATTATGAAAAAACTTGTCTGTCCACATTTTAGTTTAGGCGAATCGCTGACTAAAGAACAAACCGACTTTTTTGATACCAATGGATTTATCTTATTTAAAAATTTTATAAGTAAGGATCAAGTGGCTTTATTTTTAAGTGAAGCACAACGGGTAGAAAGTGAACTTATAGCTTCAGGCATTACAGTGGTGAATGGAACACCTTTAAAATATGGTTTAGATGATGATGGAAATAAAATGATACAACGCATGTGTTTCCTCTCCCAGTTTAGTCCAGTTTTACAATCTTTTTTTGATGATAATCGCTTAAAAGCACTTTTGCCCCTATTAAATCCTTATCAAGGAAGAATTGGATTAAACGAAAAAGATGGTTTGGTGATGAATCATTATGTGCGCACCAAGCATAGTAAATTCTCACAAATGGGGTGGCATACCGATAGTCCACGGGATTTATTTTTAGGACAAAAAATTATGCCTATGCTCAATGTAGGCATACATTTAGATGATTGTCCTTACGAAAATGGAGGTTTGAGAGTATTACCCGGCACACATAAACAGTCTATGTTTAAGTTACTTTTTGGAAAAAAATACTTCGTCGATAACAGGCCCGATGAAAAAGAAGTGGGTTTTGATATTGAAGCAGGAGATTTAGGTGTACACGATGGTCGTTTATGGCACCGTGTGCAACAATCGCCTAATTATGGAGATGCAAGTAGAAGAAGGGTAATGTATGTGCCCTTCATTACAGGGGCTATCAAAGTTAAAAATGAAAAAACGAAGATGCCTTTCTACCATAAGTTCATGAATAAAGTACAATAAACTAACCTTCTCAATTACTTCAACATGACTTATGCACTCATTACTGGCGCTAGTAAAGGAATTGGCAAATGTATTGCTAGAGAATTAGCACAAAAAGGATATAACTTACTATTGGTTGCGCGAAGCACCGATTTGCTTCAAGCTGTTGCTCAAGAATTAGAACAAGAATTTGCAATAAAAGCCCTCGTGCTTTCAGTTGATATGAGTCATCCAGAAGCGGCACAAACTATTTTTAATTTTTGTGAACAACAACACTTAGCCGTTTCTATTTTAGTAAATAATGCAGGCTATGGATTGAGTGGTAAATTTGAAAAATATGCAAGTTCAGCACATGAAGCGATGTTACAAGTAAATATTATGTGCCTTACCTAATTGTGTGCATTATTTATCCCTAAGTTGAAACAACAACAACAAGCATATATCATGAATATCGCTAGCTCTGCAGCATATCAGGCCGTACCTTATTTGGGCGCTTATGCAGCTAGTAAATCTTATGTATTGAGCTTTAGTAGAGCGCTTTACCAAGAATATATCAATACTTCCCTTTCGGTTACCTGTATTTGTCCTGGTCCAACCGATACGGATTTCCCTAATCGAGCCTTTTTAGGTCCGAAAGGCATGAAAACTGCCGCTAAATTAAATATGACACCAGAAAAAGTAGCGGAGATTGCAGTTAAAAGCATGTTTGCAAAAAAATCAAATGTTATTTTAGGATTCGTAAACAAATTAGGCGCCTTTTTA
>JAURLW010000029.1 GCA_030831005.1 Bacteroidota bacterium | reverse complement strand
TGAGGTTAATACTTGCATTTCAGAGATTGAATTTTGAGAAAGGTTGGTACCTCTACTTCCTCTTACTTGCACACCATCAATGATATACAACGTACCTTCACTTCTCGCACCACCAATGCTAATTGCAGAGCCGCTTCTTTGTTGATAAGTGTTTGGAGAAGCCGTAGATACCATATCTTGCGTATTTCGGGTAGGTAATTTCTCAATCTCTTTCGACGTTAATACGCTGGTACTTCCTGGACTAAATTTATCAATCAATGGTTTTTTATACGCAACTACTTTTACTTCTTTACCCGTAACACCTTTCTTTTCTAAATTGAAGGTTAAAGTTGTTGTCTTATCCACACTCACAATTACTCCTGAAATTTCAGAAACTTGGTATCCTGGATAAGATACACGCACATTGTAAGTACCTGCGAAAATAGCGCGGATATTGAATTTACCGTCATCATCTGTAATAGCTCCACCTTTTTTAAGTTGGCCTTCAATTACCTCTACATTTGCACCAATAACGGTAATTCCTTTCTCGTCTTTTACCTGTCCAATGATATTACCAGCTTGTGCTAAAGCAAGCTTTGAAACAGATGTCAATAATACCACTAATAATAAACGCAGTGTATATTTCATATTCTTTATTAAATATATGTTAAGTAATAGTGGGTAAAGATAAAAAATTCTGTTAAAAAGTAATAAAAATTGATAATTTAATTTTGTTGCTAACTTATTGATAGTTATGCTAGTTTAAGTTTTTTTGCAATAACAAGACTCATTTTAAACAAAGCCTCATGACTATACCCTGCAATATGGGGTGTAAAAAGCACATTTTCATTAGCCATCAAGGCATTAAAAACGCTTTTTTGCTGCTCATTCATCTTAGAAATAGGCTCCGTTTCCCAAACATCAAAACAAGCTTTACTGATCTTACCTTTTTTTAAGCCATGCATAACAGCCAAAGGATCTACCACGTTACCTCTCGATGTATTTACTAAAACGATTGGTTTAAGGAAATTTCTCAAAAACTGATCGTTAAAAAGGTATTTGTTTTCTTGGCTAGCTGGCACATGATAACTAATGATATCAGCTTCTTCATAAATGCGCTGCATGGTTTCCTGTGCCTTTACATAATTGGGATAAATTATATTGGGGTTAACATCGTAGGCTAAAATCTGCATATTAAAAACCGATAATTTATGGGCGAAAGCGCTGCCTGCATGACCAAATCCAATAATAGCGATGGTTTTATCCTCTAACTCAAATCCTCTGTTAGCCTCACGCTCCCACAAACCCTGGTATAATTCCTGATTGCTTTTAATTATTTGCTTGGACAAGCCTAATAACATTCCCAAAGCATGCTCGGCCACTGCATTGGCATTTCCTTCAGGACTACTAACACAGATAATTCCCTTTTGCGCAGCATAAGGCATGTCAATAATTTCCATACCCGAACCCATTCTGCCTATGAATTTTAATTGTTGTGCCCTATCCAGCAATTCTCTGTCGATAAGTAAACGCGTGGAGGTAATAATACCCTCATATTGACCCACTGACTCTACTGCCTCTTCTTGGGTAATGTCCAATACTAATTCACACGTATAACCCGCTCGCTGAAGCGCTTCCATCAAAACAGGATGAACAGGGGCAGCTATTAGAACTTTGGGCATCTTATTGATAGGTTTTATGTAAGTACAAGAAATCTTCAATACTCAGTTGCTCAGCACGTTTTTCCATCATGGGATCTAATAAAGCGGTAGGCTCTAAAGTTCCTTTTAGGGCATTTCGAAGGGTTTTTCTACGCTGATTGAAGGCCGCTTTTACTAATTGTTTATACTTTTTTTTATCATGAACAGGCGAATCACCTGTTTTATGTGTCAGTCTTATGACTCCCGACATTACTTTTGGGGGCGGCTTGAAGCATCCTGGTGGCACATCAAATAGATATTCAATGTCAAAAAAGGTTTGCATCAATACGCTCAATATCCCATATACTTTAGAACCCGATTTTGAGGCAATACGCTGTGCTACTTCTTTTTGAAACATGCCTATTACTTCTTGCACCTGATCTTCCCAGTCATATACTAAAAACATGATAGGAGAAGAAATATTGTAAGGAAAATTACCAATTATCGAAAAGCTGTTATCAAAAGGTTTTGATGCCTTTAATACATCCTGATGAATAATTTTATCTTCTAATTGAGGATAGGTATGCTTTAAATAGTCTACTTTCTCATCATCTACCTCAATGAGCTTTAGTTCAATATCCTTCCAATTTAATAGATACTTAGTTATAGCACCTCCACCAGGACCAATCTCAACTATGCGCATGTCGCTCGAATGAGTGATCTGCGCTACAATTTTTTTGCACATTTGCTCATCATGCAAAAAATGCTGACCTAAGCTCTTCTTTAAGGTATATTGCATCTGTTGTTTTAAAATTTTTACAAAAGTCAATAAAATAAGTAAGAAACAAGTGGAACCCTTGCATTTTTTTATGAAAATAATATGATGTGCTCTAAATTATCTTAGTTATTTTTGTTACTCTAAAACTAATAGCCATGCAATTTAAATTTAGTAACGCTTCTAGGCACCCCTATGAAATTATTTTAGTTGATGATAAAAACCTAAAACCACTCAACAAACATATCAGTAAAAAAGAATTCGATTATGTGTCAAAATCTAAATCTAATGATCATAGTATTATTAGTTTAAATAGATTAGATAGTTTGAAAATTGTTGTAGTAGTAAAACAAAAAAAATCTGTAAGCGCTACTGATGAAGCTATTCGTAAAATGGGCGCTAGTGTGCAAGCATTGTTACAATCGCACAAAGCTAAACAAGCATTCATCACTTCAACTTGTCAATCAGATAAAGCAAGTTATTTATTTGCAGAAGGTCTTTCTTTAGCAAACTATCAATTCTTGAAATATAAATCTGATGCAAAAAAACTAAGGCATACCTTAACTACCTTGTTGTTTTCTAAAGCATCTATTACAGCTAACGCATTACAACAATTAAGTGTATTGTATAAAGCCATAAGCATTGCGAGAGATTTAGTAAACGAACCACTTCAAACACTTACGGCCACTGAATTATCTGAAGCTTTTAAAACGATGGGTAAAGAAGCTGGTTTTAAAGTTACCGTTTTAGATAAAGCACAAATCACTCAAGAAAAAATGGGTGGAATTTTAGCGGTGAACAGAGGTAGTATTTTACCACCAACTTTCTCCATTTTAGAATACAAACCCAAACAAGCACAAAATACTAAACCTGTTGTTTTAGTTGGCAAAGGTATCGTTTATGATACAGGTGGATTAAGTTTAAAGCCTACTCCAGCATCGATGGATAGAATGAAAAGTGATATGAGTGGATCTGCTGTTGTAAGTGCAACGCTTTATGCAGCTGCCTTATTACAACTTCCTTTGCACATCATTGCATTAGTGCCTGCTACTGAAAACAGACCCGGAGAAAACGCATACGTACCGGGTGATGTCATTACCATGTACAGTGGCAAAACAGTAGAAGTTTTAAATACCGATGCTGAAGGACGATTGGTATTGGCCGATGCATTACATTGGGCAAAACGATATGAACCAGCTTTAGTTTTAGATTTTGCTACTTTAACTGGTGCAGCAGCGGCAGCAATAGGTGATGTAGGTATTGTATGTATGGGTAACGCTGAAGAAAGCACAAAACAAGCATTGAAAACATCAGGCGATAATCAATACGAACGTTTAGTAGAATTTCCAATGTGGGATGAATATGGCGATATGATTAAAAGTGATATTGCTGATTTGAAAAATATTGGTGGACCTTATGGTGGTGCTATTACTGCAGGTAAATTCTTAGAACATTTTGTAGATTACCCTTGGATGCATTTTGATATTGCAGGTGTTTCTTTAAACATGAGTAAAAAAGGATACCATCCTATTGGAGGCACTGCATTCGGTGTGCGCATGATGATGGATTTTTTAATGCATTATACAATCCAGAAATAATACGCTACTTTTAAACACAAATTAAGACGCAACAACATGAATGAAAAACCAATCATAGGTATTACTACAGGTGATTTAAATGGAATAGGATTAGAAGTGATTATTAAAACACTATCTGATACGCGAATTGTAGATCGATGCACGCCTGTAATTTTTGCATCTAATAAGGTTATCAATTATTACAGACGAATAGCTGCCGACAGCCCATTTACCTTTAACAGCATCAAAGATTTTTCTAAAATCAATACTAAGCAAATCAATATTTTTAATTGTTGGGAAGAAGAAGTAGCCATGCAACCTGGCGTACTTACTGAGCTAGGTGGTAAATATGCAGTTCGTTCTCTAACCGTTGCGGCACAATGTTTAAAAGATGGTCAAGTAGATGCTTTAGTAACAGCGCCTATTAATAAAGCCAATACACAAAGTAATGATTTCCCATTTACTGGACATACACCCTATTTAAAAAATTTATTTTCTGCCAATGATGCATTAATGATTTTGTATAAAGACAACTTTAGAGTTGCGCTTGCTACCGAACATATTCCAATTGCAGAAGTAGCCAAACACATAACTAAAGAATTGATCAATGCTAAATTGCAAACATTGCGTCAATCGCTTCAAAAAGATTTTGGTATCGACAAACCTAAAATTGCTGTGCTTGGCATGAACCCTCATGCGGGTGATAATGGTACCATAGGCAAAGAAGAAGAGTTGATATTAAAACCTACAATCGATACTTTATTTCAACAAGGGCATTTAGTTTTTGGTCCTTACAGTGCAGATGCGTTTTTTGCCAGAGGCTCATATCAAGAATTTGATGCTGTTTTAGCAATGTATCACGACCAAGGACTTGTTGCATTTAAAACGATAGCACAAGGAGAAGGTGTTAATTATACTGCTGGATTAAGCAAGGTAAGAACCTCACCTGATCACGGAACAGCTTTTGATATCGCAGGTAAAAACGAAGCAGACCCTAATTCATTTAGAGAAGCTTTGTTTAGTGCAATCGATATTTTACAACAACGTGAAGCATATGCAACTCATACCGCCAACCCGCTTCGAAAAGCTAAAATTGAAGTAGAACGAGGCGTTGTGTAAAATTTAAACTATGTTAGAATACAAAAAAATTACCTTGTCAAATGGTTTGCGTTTTTTATATCACGAAGACAGAACCACTCCAATGGTGGCACTCAACGTGCTTTATGATGTAGGTGCGCGCGATGAAGATAAAAACAGAACAGGCTTTGCGCATTTATTTGAGCATTTAATGTTTGGCGGATCCATTAATATTCCAGAATACGATACACCGCTTCAAATGGCCGGTGGAGAAAATAATGCCTACACCACCAACGATATTACCAACTATTATATTCAATTACCTGCCGAAAATATAGAAACGGCTTTTTGGTTGGAAAGCGATCGTATGCTCTCTTTAGCATTTAGCG
>JAURLW010000028.1 GCA_030831005.1 Bacteroidota bacterium | reverse complement strand
GTATCTATTTTATTAAAAGAAATATCTAGTTTTTTAAGTGCCGTATTTGTTTTTTCATAATTGCTCAAATGCCTAATCTGATTATGTCTTAAATGGATTTGCACTAAGTTAGGAAGGCTAAATAATTGTGGACTTACTTGCACTAGCTCATTAGCATTTAAACTGATATATTCCAACTCTTGGAAAGCAGCTATACTGTCACTAATTACTTGAACTAGGTTATTAAATAAATTAATCACTTTCAACTTTTTGCAGGTATAAAAACTTGGTGGTAAATGTTGAATGCGATTATTAGAAAAATCTACTTCTTCTAAGTTTGGAAATTGATAAAAGATATCGGGTAATACATGCAGATGTTCATGCGTTATTTTGATTTTTTTTAATGATGAACCCTGCTCTTTGGCACTTTCCCAGGAACTTGCCGTCTGAGCTGTACTAGCAAATACAAGGCTACTAAAAATACCAATCAATAAAAAAAGTAATCGCATGACGTAGCGTTATAGTATTATATGCGAACAATAAAATGTTCTTTTTGTTTATAATCGGCTTTAATAAAGATTGCGCCAACGAAGAAAAAATCGATGCTTCGGGTGATTCTTGGTTGCGACTTAAGGGTTTCCCAAGTCTTGGCATGCAAGGTACTATCGTGAATCGAATGTACAATAATTAGCGAATCTGCTGCTGCTGAATCTACGTAGGAATATGCACCCAAAACATCCGTTTTTAATAACATGCTAGTTTTATAAAAACCGCCTAGCTTTTCTTCGAGCGATAGAAGTGGATTAGCTTTTGCATACTCGATAAAACTAAATAAGCTGGGCGAATGAGCACCATGCCTACCAATGGATTTCCAACGAAATTTACAATAAGCCCACAGCTTATATCCATTCATATATTTTTATTTTCGAAGGTATTTTTTAAAGGTATAAGCAAATTGATGTTCTTCATCGGTAGGATGTGCTTCTTCCCAATCTAAGCTCCAATCTTCCATGCTTATTTCAGGGAAGAAAATATCTGCAGCAACGGTAGTGTGCACCTCGGTGATATAGAGCGTATTCAAAATAGGCAGGGTTGCTGCAAAAATTTGTCCGCCTCCAATGATAAATACCTCTTCCGTTCCTTGTTGTGCTACATAAGCAAGTGCTGCTTCTATGGATTTCAACACTACAACACTTTCTGGCGCAGCTACTTGTTGTGAACTGATTACTACATTCAAACGGCCTGGTAAAGGTCTTCCCAATGACTCATATGTTTTTCTACCCATGACAATGGGTTTACCCATGGTAACCGATTTGAAAAATTTTAAATCATTCGGCAAATGCCATGGCAATTGATTGTTAACACCAATACCATTTTGAGAATCCATTGCTACAATTGCAGAAATCTTCATGTAATTTGGTTTAAACAGCTACTGGTGCTTTTATAGGAGGATGAGCTTGATAATTTTCTATAGTAAAGTCTTCAAATTTAAATGCAAAGAGATCTTTAACAGCCGGATTTATTTTTAAAGTAGGCAAATCAAATGGTGTTCTGCTCAATTGCAATTTTGCTTGCTCAATATGATTACTATATAAATGCACATCGCCAAACGTATGAATAAACTCACCGGGTTCCATATCTACCACTTGCGCCATCATCATGGTTAATAAAGCGTAGGAGGCAATATTAAAAGGCACACCTAAAAAAGTATCTGCACTTCTTTGATAGAGTTGACAACTTAATTTTGATTTCGTCTCGCCTTTTTCTTTATTTGGTGGCGTAACATAAAATTGAAATAAAGCATGACAAGGACTTAAAGCCATTTTAGGTAAATCGGCTACATTCCATGCGTTTACTATCATGCGTCTACTATCTGGGTTAGTTTTTAATTGATGTAGCACATCTTTAATTTGATCATGCACTTTTCCATCTGCACCTGTCCAGCTTCTCCATTGATGGCCATAAACGGGTCCTAAATCCCCTTCACTGTTAGCCCATTCATCCCATATACTTACCCCATTTTCTTTTAGATAGGCAATATTGGTATCGCCTTTCAAGAACCATAAAAGTTCATGAATAATAGATTTTACATGTAACTTTTTAGTAGTCACCATCGGAAAACCCTTACTTAAATCGAAACGCATTTGATAGCCGAAACAACTAATAGTGCCGGTACCAGTTCGATCTTCTTTGAGCACCCCATGATCTAGAATATGTTGAAGTAAATTTAAATAGGTTTGCATATCATTTTCAAATTCTCTGCAAAGTTACTTCTACATCACCTCTAAAGGAATTATATTTGTCCACATAAAAAAAATCTAATGTCAATAATACTTCCAGTAAAAGGCGTGATGCCGCAAATACCAGATTCTTGCTTTATTGCACCCAATGCAACGATTGTTGGCGATGTAGTATTTGGAGCATCATGTAGTATTTGGTTTAATGCGGTTGTGCGTGGCGATGTGAATAGCATTCGCATAGGCAATAAAGTAAATATTCAAGATGGTGCATGTTTACATTGCACCTATGAAAAAACACAAGTTCATATTGGTAATAATGTAAGCATAGGTCACAACGCTATTGTACATGGTTGCACAATAGCAGATGATGTGCTTATTGGTATGGGTGCTATTGTAATGGATAATGTACAGATTGGAAGTGGTAGTATAGTGGCTGCAGGTGCTGTAGTGCTCGAAAATACAGTTATTGAGCCTGGAAGCATCTATGCAGGCGTGCCTGCAAAAAAGGTAAAAAGTGTCAGTGAATCACTACAAAAACAAGAAATTGAGCGTATTTCTAATAATTATTTAATGTATAGTGAATGGTTTAAATAGTTGAAAAACAATTGTTTATAACTATTTTGTATAAAATTTTTAGATTTTTTTATAAAAGTACTTGTATTACAATTTTATTATCCCTATGTTTGTAATTCAAAACAAAAAAACAAATTGTATGAAAAAATTGATTCTCGCTCTTTTAGCTGTTAGTAGTTTTTCTGCAGCTAACGCTCAAGCTAATAGCTGGCTTCTTTATGGTAACGCAAGTTACAACCAAGACAAAAACAAATCTACTCCTGCTCCAGTTGGCGGTGTTGTAGGTGCTTCTACTGTAACTAAAGATAATTCTTGGTCAATTGCTCCAGGTCTTGGATATCAAATGAATAATCATTGGACTTTAGGTATGAACATCAGTTTAGGTGGTAATACTTCAAACAATATCGCTTCTGATACTCGCGTACAAGATAGAAACTATGCTTTCGGTCCTTTTGTTCGTTATACACAATGGGTTAGCAAAACTTTCTTCTTATTCGGTCATATGAACATGAACGTATTAACTGGTAAGTCTACTACCACTACTGGTGCTATCTCTGGTGCTACTAACACTACTTCTACTGAAGATTCTTACAATGGATTTAATCCAGCGATCATCCCAGGTATTGGTATGAACATCAAAAATGGTTTTGCAGTAAATATCTCTTTCGGATCTTTAAGCTACTCAACTATTACAACTGATTTCGCTAACAAAAGTTCTTTAAATACTAGCTCTTTAGGATTTAACTTTGGTGCTCAAAACTTTGCTGTTGGAGTTTCTAAAAACTTCTGCACTAAAGGTCACCGTCATGGTGAAGGTTCTGAGTCTCGTCGTATGAAAGATGATGATAAAGAATAGTCTTATCTAAAAAATTTATAGCAAAAAAGCGTTCCAACTTGTTGGAACGCTTTTTTTATTAGCCCAATTCATAGGCATTCCAAGTTCTGTTTTGTAAATTTGCATCCAATTCCAATACCAACAACTATGGCTTATACTCCAAAGCATAAAATCAGAATTGTAACCGCTGCTGCACTATTTGACGGGCATGATGCTGCTATCAATATTATGCGTCGTGTGATGCAAAGTAGTGGTGCCGAAGTGATTCACTTAGGGCATGATAGAAGTGTGCAAGAAGTGGTCGATTGCGCTATTCAAGAAGATGCTAATGCTATTGCTATTACCTCTTACCAAGGCGGACATGTTGAGTATTTCAAATACATGCACGATCTTTTGCAAGAAAAAGGTGGTAGTCATATCAAATTATTTGGTGGTGGCGGAGGTGTAATCTTACCTTCAGAAATTGAAGAATTGCACGCTTACGGAATTACAAGAATTTATAGTCCAGACGATGGAAGAGCAATGGGTTTGCAGGGTATGATTGATGATTTGATCGAGAAAGCCGACTTCCCAACGGGTCAATTAACGGATGCTCAAACACAATTTCCCGATAACCCAACAGCAGCTGCTTTAGCAAGCTATATTTCTGCTGTTGAGAATTTTCCTGATAGTCCACAAACACAAGCGCTTTTAAAATCTGTTGCTAGCAAACAAAAGGCTATACCTGTTTTAGGTATTACCGGAACGGGTGGAGCTGGTAAAAGCTCTTTAGTTGATGAAATTGTTCGTCGTTTCTTATTAGATTTCGAAACAGCCCCAAAAAAAATTGGCATTATTTCTGTAGATCCATCTAAACGTAAAACAGGTGGTGCTTTATTGGGCGACCGCATACGTATGAATGCGATTAAAAAAAGTCGCGTATATATGCGCTCTATGGCTACGCGTCAAAGTAATTTGGCCGTTTCAAAATATATTCAAGATGCCTTGAGCATTTATAAAGCCACCGATTTTGATTTAATCATTTTAGAAACGTCAGGTATTGGTCAAAGCGATACGCAAATTACCGACTATTGCAATGCTAGCTTGTATGTAATGACCCCAGAATATGGTGCAGCTACGCAATTAGAGAAAATCGATATGCTCGATTTTGCTGATGTAGTGGTGATTAATAAATTTGATAAGCGTGGTGCAATGGATGCGTTGAGGGATGTAAAAAAACAATACCAACGCAATCATAAACGATTCGACGAAGACATTGATCAAATGCCTGTGTTTGGCACTATCGCCTCTCAATTTAATGATCCGGGTACTAATACTTTGTATCGTTCTTTAATGGAAATTATTTGTAGAAAAACTAAGGCTGATTTGCAAAGTAGTTTTATGAATAGCGATGAAATGAGTGAAAAGGTATTTATCATTCCGCCTGCACGCGTTCGTTACCTCAGCGAAATTTCAGAAAATAATAGAACCTATGCTAATTGGGTAAAAGAGCAAGCTGCTCTTGCTCAAAAATTATTTAGTATTCAAAAAACGATTGACACCCTTAAGCAAGAAAATATTGAAGATAAAGATCGATTGATTAAAGTATTAGAACAAACCTATCAAAATCTATTGCTCAGTCTCGATCCAAAAAATAAACACATTTTAGAAAATTGGACGCTTAAAAAACGATTGTTCCAAGACGAATATTATGTGTTTAAAGTAAGAGATAAAGAATTAAAAATTAAAACACATAGCACCTCTCTTTCGCACAACGAAATACCAAAAGTAGCTGTTCCAAAATTTGAAGCATGGGGTGAAGTATTACATTGGGTATTAACGGAAAACTTCCCGGGTGAGTTTCCATATGCTGCTGGTATCTATCCATTTAAAAGAGAAGGAGAAGATCCTACGCGTATGTTTGCGGGTGAAGGCGGACCAGAGCGCACCAATAAACGTTTTCACTACGTATCATTGGGTATGCCTGCAAAGCGCTTGAGTACAGCGTTTGATAGCGTTACCTTATATGGTCAAGATCCAGATTATCGTCCAGATATTTTTGGTAAAGTAGGTAATGCAGGCGTAAGTATTTGTTGTCTCGATGATGCTAAAAAATTATATTCTGGTTTTAGATTAGCCGATCCAAAAACTTCAGTGTCTATGACCATCAATGGTCCGGCACCAACGATGACCGCCTTCTTTATGAATGCAGCCATTGATCAAGAATGCGAAATCTATATCAAAGAAAACGGACTAGAACAAGAAGTAGCAGCTAAAATTGACGCGATTTATAAAGCTAAAGGTATCAATCGACCAAGCTATAATGGCGCATTGCCAGAAGGTAATGACGGCTTAGGCTTGTTATTATTAGGGGTTACGGGTGACCAAGTTTTAGAACCTGCAGTTTATAATACGATCAAGCAAGCAACTTTAAAAGCGGTGCGTGGTACTATACAAGCTGATATTTTAAAAGAAGACCAAGCACAAAACACTTGTATTTTCTCTACCGAGTTTTCATTACGCGTGATGGGAGATATGCAACAATATTTCATTTCGCAACAAGTAAGAAATTTCTATTCTGTTTCTATATCGGGTTATCATATTGCTGAAGCAGGAGCTAATCCTATTTCGCAATTAGCTTTTACCTTAGCTAATGGATTTACTTATGTAGAGTATTATTTGAGTAGAGGAATGGATATTAATGATTTTGCACCTAACCTTTCTTTCTTCTTTAGCAATGGGGTAGATCCTGAATATAGTGTCATAGGACGAGTAGCAAGAAGAATTTGGGCAAAAGCGATGAAGTTGAAATATGGAGCTAATGAGCGTTCCCAAATGTTGAAATACCATATTCAAACATCGGGTCGATCATTGCATGCACAAGAAATTGATTTCAATGATATTCGCACAACGCTGCAAGCATTGTATGCCATTTATGATAATTGCAATTCGCTTCATACCAATGCCTACGACGAAGCCATCACCACACCTACGGAGGAAAGTGTGCGTAGAGCAATGGCGATCCAATTAATTATTAATAAAGAACTGGGCTTAGCTAAAAATGAAAATCCATTACAAGGCTCTTTTATCATTGAAGAGTTAACGGATTTAGTTGAAGAAGCAGTATTAAAAGAATTTGATCATATTACTGAGCGTGGTGGAGTTTTAGGTGCTATGGAAACCATGTATCAGCGTGGAAAAATACAAGAAGAAAGTTTGTATTACGAAACACTTAAACATACCGGTGAATATCCAATAATAGGCGTTAATACCTTCTTGAGTTCTAAAGGTTCTCCTACGGTGATACCGCAAGAAGTCATTAGAAGTACTGAAGAAGAAAAAGAAGCACAAATTCAAACCGTGCAAAATTTATGGAAACGCAATGAAGGAAATGGAGCGGTAGCATTGAAAAAACTACAACAATGTTCTATTCGAAATGAAAATATTTTTGAACAATTAATGGAATGTGTTAAGTATTGTTCTTTAGGGCAAATTACGAATGCTTTATTTTCAGTAGGCGGACAGTATAGAAGAAATATGTAATTGTTGAGGCTTAGATTGAGGCTGAGGTTGAGGTTAAGGTTGAGACCCATGCTGACCTTAAGAATAAAAAGCATACAATTATTTAGGTGGCTACATATACTTTAGGTTGTCATCCTTAGCGTAGCGAAGGATCTCATAGATGTCGAGGCTAAGACTAAGGTCAAGCTCGAGATGACTAGCTCAATCTTAAACTCGACCTCAGTCTCAACCTTATCCTAGATCTCGAGTTATAATTTATGAGCAATTGCGCTATTCAAGATAAATTGTTCTTATATTCGTTATATAAAAATCTACGTTATGAAAAAATCACTCTTTCTTTTTGCTTGCCTAATCGTAAGCTGTTTTGCGCAAGCGCAAATAACTATCACGGCAGCAGATATGCCGGTTAATAATGATACGCTTCGTTATAGTACGGCTTCGCCGGCATCTGGAGCTACTATTAATTTGCAACAAACAGGTGCTAATACCGTTTGGAATTTTAGTATGCTTAGTCCAATAGCGCAAGGACTAGACCAATATAAAAGTGCTTTAAGTGTAAATCCAATTTATGCTTTAACAATAGCTACTACTGCTTACGGGTATAAAATTGCAGATACCTTAAATTTAGGCGCTGCATTACCATTACCCGTAACTATTACCGATGTGTATACTTTTTTTAGTAAGAAAACAAACCCTTCACGTTTTGTAGCAGAGGCTTTTGCGGCTAAAATAAGCGGTTTGTCCACACCTATTAATTATTCTGATGAAGACGAGTGGTATTATTTCCCACTTACCTATAATCGCTTAGATTCATCGACCTATAAGTTGTCTGTTACTATACCAACCCTTGGTGCTTTAGATCAAAATGGAAAACGTAAAACGCGCGTTGATGGATGGGGAACTATTGTTACACCTTATGCAACAAACCCAGTAAATTGTTTACGCATTCGCTCGGAAATCAATGAAATTGATACCTTCACGTTTAATGGAATGAAATTTGGTTTCCCAAGAAATTCGGTAGATTATAAATGGTTGGCTAATGGCGAGCATTATCCTTTATTGTGGATTACCACCAATAAAACCGGTACTACAGAAACAAT
>JAURLW010000027.1 GCA_030831005.1 Bacteroidota bacterium | reverse complement strand
CATTCATATCGCAGGTACTAATGGAAAGGGAAGCGTAAGTAATATGTTGGCTGGTATATTGCAAACTAATAATTATAAAGTTGGTTTGTATACTTCACCTCATATACTCGATTTTAGAGAACGCATTCGTATCAATGGTGCAATGATCGCAGAACAAGTCGTTGTTGATTTTGTTAATGAACATTATGCGCTGATCACCCGCATTCAACCTTCCTTTTTTGAAATTACGGTGGCTTTGGCATTTGATTATTTCGCTAAAGAAGCCGTTGATATAGCGGTTATAGAAACAGGTTTAGGAGGGCGGTTAGATAGTACTAATATTATTACGCCTATTTTAAGTATCATAACGAATATTAGTTTAGACCATACCGATTTATTGGGTCATACAGAAACGGCTATAGCTTTTGAAAAAGCTGGAATTATGAAATCAAAAGTTCCGGTGTTAATAGGTAATGCTAACCAAGAAACGATGAGTGTATTTGTGCAGCAATCGCTATTAAAAGGGAGTACCTTATTCGAAGCTAATTTGTTTTATGATATAGTGAGAAGTAAAGTAGATGCTCATCATCAATACTTGAAAGTGGTGCATAAAACGAAACATACGATAACGGATATCGTTACAGATATGTTGGGCGATTTTCAGTTAGAGAATGTAAAAACTGTGATGGCTGCTTGCGATATTTTAGTCAACTATGGTCTGCCTATTACTATAGAATCGATTCAAAAAGCGCTTTCTAAAATTAAGTCCATTACCGGTTTTATGGGTCGATGGCATACCGTTCAAGAAACGCCCCGCGTTATTATGGATGTGGGTCATAATGTTGCAGGCATAAAAATAGTAGCACTGCAATTACAACAATTAAAAGCAAAAAGAGTACATCTTGTTATTGGATTTGTGAAAGATAAAGAAGTAGCCGCAGCTTTATCTTTATTGCCTAAAGATGCTAACTATTATTTTGTAGCTGCTCAGA
This sequence comes from Bacteroidota bacterium, assembly GCA_030831005.1. GTDB lineage: Bacteria > Bacteroidota > Bacteroidia > Chitinophagales > Chitinophagaceae > CAIWHF01. Next base: position 3,487 of record JAURLW010000027.1, on the reverse strand, counting down.
TACCAAGAGCATTGCCAAGTAATGAGTTGATGCAAGTAGCTATTGAATTAGGCATGCAAGGTTGCGATTGTAATGCTGTAGCTGTTGGTGTGGAACAAGCTATGCAGGCTATGGATGCAGAAGATGTATTATTAATTACAGGTAGTTTTTTTGTAGTTGCTGAAGCAATGTCTTTATTTTCCTCTGCCTTGAAATAACACTTTAAACGTGTATAGCATTATTTTGATATCTAATGCAAGGGAGCAATTTTCAATATAAAGTAAATCATATTTCATGCGATCTATCATTTGATCGACATTTTCTGCGTATCCATATTGTACCATACCCCAAGAGGTAAGCCCAGGCTTTACTTTGTGTAAATATTTATAGTGAGGGTTAGTAGTGGTAATTTGTTGTATATAATAACTTCTTTCCGGTCGCGGACCTACTAAAGACATATCACCTTTAAGTATATTAAAAAATTGAGGCAACTCATCTATACGCCATTTACGCATAAATTTCCCCCAGTTGGTTATTCTTGGATCGTCGGTTTTTGATAAAGCAGGACCCATTTCTTCAGCATTCACATACATCGATCTAAACTTGAGTATATAAAATGGAATACCGTATTTGCCAATACGTTCTTGTTTGTATAGGATTGGTCCGGCAGAAGAGAGCTTTACGCGTATAATAGCGAATAGATATAAAGGGGATAAAAAAAGGATAGCAAAAGTACTAACTGCAATGTCCATACATCTTTTGCATACTCGTTGCCAATCGGGCATTAAATCTGGATAGATATTGATCAGTGCCGCTGCGTTAATACTAGTTGTTTTTACAACACCAGAAATAATATCATATAAATCAGGAAGTACTTTGATGAATAAGGGGGTATGGCTAAGGCGGATTAAAATAGAGCTTAGTAAATGATGTTCTGAAGTATCCATAGAAATGATGACCACTTCAATTTCATTTTTCTCTATTACGCTTTCTAAGTTCTGCAAACTGCCTAATTTGGGAAGCTGTGTTGCTAACTCATCTTGTTGCTCATCTTGCAAGCTTATAAAGCCAATACATAAATTGCCATCCTGATTATTTTCTTTTTTTAAGGTATTATAAAGTTTTACAGCATTATGATTGCCACCAATAATTAAGGTTTTAAAATGCACAATTCCCTTAATGATATTGTTTTTAACTTGTTGAAAGAGTATGAATCGGAATAAGGCTAAAATGCTAAAATGCAGCAGCATATAACGTGCTGTTACTTTGATAAAGTACTTAAAGTGGTCATTGTCATTAGAGAAGAAAAATATGGAAATGAGAATGCCACCAAAAATAGTTGAAATAAACATTCTGTTGATTTCTATCAAGCGAGATTTATGATAGAGGTCAAAATATGTGCCGCTTAGTAGATATATAAAAAGCCAAATTGCAGGAATGAAGATTAGTCCTATGAAGAAATCTCTTGGTAGTAAGTCTTGTAATGTGTTTTGGAAAGCATGAAAACCTAATATGTTTTGACGATACATCCAAAAAATAAACCACGCAATTAGAGCACTAAAGAAATCCAATATGATTAGACTTCTTATAGCGCGCTTTCTTTTTGTAGGTATATTATGTAAGGCGTTAATAAGAAACTACTTTAAAATTGTCAAACAATACGTATCCGCTACTCATGCCACTCGGTAAATCGGCACGAATCATTATTCTATAATTTACACCTCTGTTGTTAGAAGCAAATTTTTGGAGGTCAACATAGACTTTGTTCCATTCGTTTTTTGGTTTAAAACCGCTAATATATTCATAATAAACACCACCTTGATCGTAGCTTACTTGAATGCCTACTTGAAACTCTATGTTATTTTTATAATGTAATTCTAAATAAGATGCTGTTATTGGAAGTGAAAAGTTTGCTGTACTGATTACTTGAGCAGTTTGTTGCGGTGCTTTAAAATACAATTTACCAGAAGCACCTCCTTCAAATACTTCATTAACATTTAATGTTCTGTTTAAAGTAGTGTCGCCTGTTACAGAAGTAAATGTGTTACCTCCTTCAAAATCTTCTTGCCATTTAAATAGGGTAGCGCTGTAGTAAGAAGAACTAGGAATTATTTTTTTGATTGTGCCGGGTTGATTGACTAATGTGACAGTATCAGGTTTAAAAAATGGATAAGCTAATTGCAAACCATTTAATCCATTTAAGATAACACCAGGTGCTACTTTTAAAAGTCCTGGTTTGTTGGAGATAATAGGGATTCGAGCGGGTAATTCATAAGCGCCAATGAGTTGATTATCTAAATATACAAAGGCACTATTGATTTTTTGTCGAGCCGTACCTGTCAATACCGGGTTGCTTGTTTTGAATTGGAAAGAATCTATTTGTACATAAGTAGGAATGGGCTCGCTAGGGTTGATGAGGTTACAACTTGCTAGCACAAATAATAAATATGTATAAAATAATGCCTTACTAAAATTCATATGCTTGCAAAACGGATTAGTCATTACTTGTATTGTGTGAATCTTCGTGCAGACTCATTTTTTTCAATATTTGATGAGCTACATCCATGGCTTGATAGCCATCTATGACATTTACTCTTACAGGCTTGTCTTCTATGATAGCTTTTGCAAATTCTAATAGCTCCATTCTAATAGCATTTGCTGCAGGTATTTCCGGCAATTCTACGGATATTATTTTTTTATCTCCGCTTGGTAGTTCAATAGGGAAATCCATCATGCCCTTAGAGCTGTCTTCTGGTTTTAATTTTACAATTTCAGTTTTCTTTTCTAAAAAATCTACACCGATATAAGCATCTTTCTGGAACATACGCAATTTGCGCATTTTCTTAAGTGAAATTCGGCTAGAGGTCAAGTTAGCCACACAACCATTATTAAACTCAATTCGGGCATTGGCAATATCTGCAGTTTCACTAATAACGGCTACGCCACTTGCTGAAATTCTCTTTACGGGGGATTTAACCAAATGTAAAACGATATCTATATCATGAATCATTAAGTCTAAAATAACCGATACGTCGGTGCCTCTTGGATTGAATTGAGCTAGACGATGCGCTTCAATAAATAATGGGTTTAAAGGCGCATTGTTTAAGGCCATAAATGCTGGATTGTAGCGTTCTACATGACCTACTTGGCATTTTAAATTGGCTTCATTAACTAATTCTACCAGCGTTGCTGCCTCTTCTAAGGTATTGGTCAATGGTTTTTCTACGAATACGTGTTTTCCTGTAGAAAGCGCTTTTTGTGCAACTTCAAAATGGGTAGTAGTAGGCGAGATGATATCAAGAGCATCGATTTCTTTGAGAAGTGCCTCTAAGGTGTCAAATCTTGGAATTTGATATTCACTAATAACTTGAGCGGCATGCTGATCGTTGGGTTCGTAAAATCCTACTAAAGTAATCTCTTCTATTGTTTTCCACTGTTGAATATGAATTTTACCTAAGTGGCCTGCGCCACAAACTCCAATTTTAAGCATGCTTTTATTTTTATGAAT
>JAURLW010000026.1 GCA_030831005.1 Bacteroidota bacterium | reverse complement strand
CAGGAACTGCTTCAGCTATGTTGACTACTAAGACTTTTCCTGGACTTAATGTTGCTATACCAGGAATTCTTACAAACGCTGTTATTACGCTTGATGCATCGATGGATATAGCTTTTACTGGAGGTACTGCTATAACACAACGAGTAAGTAAAGCGGCTGCATTTATCAGATATGCTCCGGCTACTAATGATACTGCTAGCTTCGTAGTTGAAATCATCAATAGAACTTTCGGTAAGGATTCATTAATAGGCTTTGGCAGTGTAGAATTCGGCGCTAGACCAACGTTTACAAAAATAGAAATACCAATTGATTATAACGCAACAACCTTACCTGCTAATTTAATTCGTTATTATTTTACTAATTCAAATGATACGGTTCAAAATTCTAGTACTTTGTATGTAGACGATGTGACCTATACAACTACTACCGGTGTTACGGAAGCCTTAATGAATGATATTGAAATTACAGCATATCCAAATCCGGCAAACGATGTCTTATCAATTAATGCATCTAGCGATGACGAATTGGTATTTGAATTATATGCTATTGATGGTAAAGTTTTACAGACTAAAACATTTAGCAAAACAACACAAATACGCGTAGCTGATTTAGCTAATGGACTTTATGTTTACAACATAAAAGACAAGGATAAGGTTATTATTAAAAAAGCAAGTTTAACTATTCATCACTAATTGCTTTACTAATTATAAAAAAAGAGGCTGTCCTTAGACAGCCTCTTTTTTATTTTGCTTTCTTTTGATTTTTAAATTTGGGATTAAACTTGCGTTTTTCAAAAGCAGGTTTAGCCTCTTTAACCGGATGATGATCGATTAAAGGGAAAGGGTGATTATCGATAACTGGTATTTTTTTAGCGATTAATTTCTCCACGTCTTTCAAGTATGCTTTTTCTTCTGCATCGCAAAAGGAATAAGCGGTACCAGCTGCACCAGCTCTACCCGTTCTTCCAATTCTATGAACATAGGTTTCAGGAATATTCGACATTTCATAGTTAATTACATATGCAAGCTCATCTACATCAATACCTCTTGCCGCAATATCTGTTGCCACTAGTACGCGTGTGGTTTGATTTTTGAAATTGGTTAAGGCTCTTTGACGTGCATTTTGAGCTTTGTTACCATGAATAGCTTCTGCAGTTATGCCGTTGGCTATAAGTACTTTAACTACTTTGTCGGCACCGTGTTTAGTTCTAGTAAATACCAAAACAGTTTTAATGGCTTCGTTATTAAGAAGCTCTAATAACAACTTTTGTTTATTGCCTTTGTCAACAAAATAAATGTATTGTTGAATAATTTCTACCGTAGAAGAAACGGGAGTCACCGCTACTTTGCTTGGGTTTTTGAGAATGGTATTCGCCAATTTTACAATCTCGTTAGGCATCGTTGCAGAGAAAAATAAAGATTGTTTTTTTTCAGGCAATAAGGTTAATAGGCGTTTTACATCGTGTATAAAACCCATATCTAACATTCTGTCGGCCTCGTCTAAAACAAAGAGCTCCACATTATGAAGTGATAAGAAACCTTGTTGAATGATATCTAATAAACGACCTGGCGTAGCTACTAAGATATCAATACCATTTCTAATAGCATTTACTTGTGGGTTTTGACCAACCCCACCAAAGATAACAGTGTGTAATAAGTCTACATTTTTCCCGTAAGCCGCAAAGCTTTCTCCAATTTGGATGGCTAATTCACGCGTAGGTGTTAGCACTAAGCATTTTACTTTTCTGCGTTTAGGGTCTTTAGGTTTTGCAGCCAATAATTGTAATATGGGAATTGCAAAAGCAGCTGTTTTACCTGTGCCTGTTTGAGCACAAGCTAATAAATCCTTCTTTTGTAAAACGATAGGTATAGCTTGCGACTGAATAGGTGTAGGATGCGCGTAACCCTCATCCTCAAGGGCTTGTAATATAGGTTCTATGACCTCTAATGATTTAAATGACATGATGATTTGTTAGTATGCGCGGTTCCAATATGGAGGAGGCACAAAGATTTTGTAATATGTAATTGCAGATAAAAAAATGGGAGAAGAACTTTTTAAGTAAATCAATTACTTGGCAAAGGTAGTCTTTTTTTATTTGGCAACTTATTGACTTGTTTTTTGTTATACCAAATCAAGTATCCGTAGTTTTGTTTAAAATTGAGCCATGCGTAAATTTGTATTATATACGATTATAGTTTTAAATTGGTTTATTATTTCTTGTTCTTCAGCACAACAAAAATCAGCTATGCAAAAAAATCCTTATTACTCTAGAACCGATGCGCGAAAATTAAAGGTTAGCAATGAAGAATGGAAGCATATACTGCCAAAAGAAATGTATGATGTAGCCCGTTTGGCGCATACTGAATATGCATTTACTGGTAAATATTGGAAGCAAGATATTAAAGGCACGTATTATTGTGCGGTGTGCGGAAATCCCTTATTTAATGCTACTGCTAAGTTTGCTAGTGCTTGTGGATGGCCTAGTTTTTTTGAAACTATAAATCAAAATAGTGTGCAGTATAAACCTGACAACTCTTATGGTATGGAGCGCATAGAAGTATTGTGTGGTCGATGCGATTCGCATTTGGGTCATATTTTTGATGATGGTCCGGCACCTACCTATAAACGTTTTTGTATGAATAGTATCGTATTAGATTTTGAAGCAGAGCAATAAGATGACTAAAAAAGAACGATACGAAAAAATAATAGATTGGTTTGAAAACCATGTGCCGGAAGTAGAAACAGAACTTATTTATGAAAATGCTTTTCAATTATTAGTGGCAGTTATTTTATCGGCGCAATGCACCGATAAGAGAGTTAATGCAACTACGCCTTATATTTTTGAGAAATATCCAGATGCTGTAGCCTTGTCACAAGCGACTTTCGACGATTTATTTGCAATCATTAAAAGCATTAGCTACCCTAATAATAAAACCAAGCATTTGATAGGCATGGCTTCTATGCTTTTAGAGCGATTTAAAGGTGAAGTGCCGCATACGGTGCAAGAATTAGTGCAATTGCCAGGAGTGGGTAGAAAGACAGCAAACGTAATTACCTCCGTTATAGATCAGCAACCCAACATGGCTGTAGATACCCATGTATTTAGAGTATCTGCTCGGCTTGGATTGACGAGTAATGCTAAAACGCCCTTACAAACCGAACTGCAATTAATTAAGCATATTCCCAAAGAAAAAGTACATATTGCCCATCATTGGTTGATTTTACACGGACGATATACCTGCTTAGCTAGAACGCCAAAATGTATGGAGTGTGGAATTAAAATGTACTGTAAGTATTATGAAAAGCTTAATGCCAAGTAGCTTTAAATTCCTTTTGGTAATCAGCAAAGCCTTTTGTTTTATATAAATTCTCTCCTAGATATTTTACAATCATCTCGCAGGTTGGCACATCTAAATATCCAGGTATTGGTTGCGGATTAAGAAAGTTCTCTTCAAAAATAACTGTTGTTGGATAAGACATTTGCCCATGCAGCAACTCAATGGCTAATTCATTAGTATTGCTACCTGGTTTTGTTTCATAGGTTTTACCCATAAATCTTACAGGCTCTTTTTGTTCAGCATTGAATCGAATAGCATAATAATGTTCATTGATATATTTAATAACTTCTGGATTTGTAAAGGTTGATTTTTCCATTTTTTTGCACCAGCCACACCAATCGGTATATACATCCATAAACACCTTTTTAGGATTTTTTTTCATAGCCACTTGTAGCTCATCGAAAGAAAGCCATTGAATTTCTTTGTTGCTAGCTTCTTTTTTATCAGTACTACCTGGTTTTGCAAGGCAAGAAGGAGTGGTTATACATAAAACGGAAAAGAAGGAAATTAAAACAAGACTCCATTTTTTCATAAGGATATTTTTTATTAAGCCCAAATTACAACAAATTCAATTTAACTTTGTAATTATTGCAAAGATATCCTATTTAAACATCATTTTATGAAAATAGCTGTTGGCATTACAGGTGCAAGTGGGTCGATTTACGCAAAGGTTTTATTAGAGAAATTGAGCAAATTACCTAAAGGAGAACATACCATTCAATTGGTATGGTCGAGTAATGCACATATGGTTTGGGATCTAGAATTGCGAGGAGCATCAAGGAATGATTATGCATTTACAACGTATGGCAATCATGATTTTATGGCGCCTTTTGCGTCGGGGAGTGCCGGTTTTGATGCGCTAATAATTTGTCCGTGTAGTATGGGTACCCTAGGAAGAATAGCTAGCGGTATAAGTAATGACTTGATCACACGTGCAGCTGATGTGTTGTTGAAAGAGCGAAAAAAATTAATTTGTGTCGTTCGAGAAGCGCCATATAATTTAATTCATTTAAAAAACATGACCGCCATTACGGAGGCAGGTGGAATTATTTGTCCGGCTAGCCCATCTTTTTATAGTAATCCTGATAGTATTGATGCTCTTGTAGAAACCATTGTAGACAGAGTATTACAATTGGCTGGCATTCCGATAGACACATTTAAATGGGGGTCTTCTGATGCAGTATAATAAATCT
>JAURLW010000004.1 GCA_030831005.1 Bacteroidota bacterium | reverse complement strand
TACTTTTATTTTAGGTTCGTTTTTATATATGCGCTCAATCCATTCAATACGTTGTTCTATAGAGAACATGGGCTGCTTTGAGGAATTAATTCCGATGCCAATTATCAAGGAATCGAAAAGGCCTAAAGCTCTATCAATAATATCTGTATGTCCTTTTGTGATGGGATCGAAAGTGCCAGGGAAAAGACAAATGCGTTGAGCCATAGTTAGTGTTTAAAGAATGAAAAGAAAGTTGTTCCGTATTTCTTTTGTTTCGTAAAGTTAGGATGATTTTCGAAATTTACATTAAGCGTATGTTCTAAAATTAAAAGCCCTTCTTTGTCAAGTAAATTTGAACTCAATATCATATCAGGCAATTGCTTCATCTCTGGAATGGCGTATGGAGGATCTACAAAAATCAAATCATAGCTTACACTTCCGCTGGATATCCATTGTAAGGCATTGGCTGGTAGTATTTGTAATTGTTCTTCTATTTTAAACTCTTGAGCTGTTTTTTTTATAAATGCTACAAGTAAAGGGTCTTTTTCTATAAGTGTGGCATGCTGCGCTCCTCTTGAAATTAATTCGAAACTAATACTGCCAGTTCCTGCAAATAATTCTAAGCACCTACAGTCTTCAAAGTCAAGCATGGATTGTAATGTATTAAAAAGACCTTCTTTTGCTAAATCCGTAGTAGGTCTCGCTTGCATGTTTTTGGGAGGGTGTATTCTTCTGCCTCCTAATTGACCACTAATTATTCGCATGCTGCCAAATGTTGATAAAATTCATGTTGGGTTAAATAGAGCATTTGCTCTCCAAAATAAGAAGCAATCAATTCTTCAGCATGAATATTGGTATCATTGGTTGAAACTTCAATTTTATAGTCATTGGCATTTGCTAAATGAATATTGAGCTGCTGAGTAATTTCCTGTAAGCTATGATTATGTAGTATTTGGTGGTTGTGAACTTTACCTTGCTCGAAATGAGTAAGCATGCAATAAGCGTGATGCAAGTGTACCGTAACTAAAGTCTCTTGAGTATGTTTAGTGTTCATAAAACTACACGCTAGTGGTTTAAGATCAGCATTTTCAAAGTGCGTATCAATAGCATGTAAGAGATATTTAGGATAATGCATGATGTACATTGCTGCATCATGATCAATTGGGCATTGATGGATAAGGTGGTTGTTTGCTACAAAATGTATAGAACGATACCATTGCTCTGCTAGAGATGGCTCATGCATTGCGGATGGCACCATCATGGCTTGTTCTGGGGCAATATATATTTTAGTGATAAGCTCTTTATTATCTAAAAGATAAGTATTCAACAATTCATTGAATAATATCTCCTCCATATATTGTGTAGTGGTATCGGTTGTAATCGACGTTATTGAAATAAGCTTCTGGCTATTCGTATAAGTTGCTTTAGTAATACCATTAGGATAGATAACAAGAATAATAGCTGCAGTTGATGCGTCAGTTAATTGATCATTGTTATAAAGGGTATGTGCATTAAAATTAGCCATTGGTTTATTTTTGTTTTGTAAAATTAAGTAGAGATGAAGTACTTTCCTATTAATTCAAATGAAATTATAGAATACCTTATTAATAAAGTATATTTGATATCGAAATTTACCTACTTGTGGAAAATCAATATTCCTTTAAACAGATAATAAAGATTGCTGCTCCGATCTCGGTAGCTATACTCATACCTCAATTGAGCTTTTTAACTAATACGGCATTTTTAGGTCGTTTAGGGGCAAGTGAATTAGGCGTGAATGCATTGAGCGGTGTATTTTATTTATTATTAAGTATGTTGGGTTATGGACTCACTAGCGGGATACAAGTTCAAATGTCGAGAAGAATTGGAGAAGGAGATCATGCAGGATTAGTTTCATTGCTAAAACATAGTATTGTACTGGTATTATGTTTCTCTTTTGCACTTATGGTGATAGCCAGTTTTCTTGTGCCTTATTTATATCATGTCGTATTACACGATGCTACAAACAGATACTTAAATCAAGCGTTTTTTAAGATTAGAATTTGGGGTTTGCCGTTCTTAATGTTAACCCATTTATTTAATACCTTTTTTATTTCTATTAATAACACAACAAGTCTCATTTGGGGATCCCTTTTGAGTACACTTACTAATATTTTGTTTGATTATCTTTTAATATTTGGTCATGCCGGAATGCCCGCATTGGGTATAGAAGGTGCGGCTTATGCATCTGTTTTTGCTGAATTGGTATATGTAATTATTATGATAGGACAATATATTTTTTCTTCTGCTACTCGTAGCTATGAGTTAAAGAATACGGGTCCTATCCGATTAACTACCATGTTGCAATCCTTAAAAGTAGCTGCTCCTTTAATTGTTCAGTTTCTATTTAGTATCGGTGGATGGCAGATCTTTTTCATTTTTGTTGAGCATTTAGGTAAATTAGAACTAGCGAGCTCTCAGATATTGAGAAGTATATTTGGTGTAGTGGGTGTTGCTACTTGGGCTTTTGCCTCTACTACAAATACACTAGTCAGCAAGGCAATTGGTGCCGATGAATCGCATCTTGTTTTACAAATTATAAAACGAATTGCCATCATTAGTTTAGGTTTTACTTTGCTCATCTGTAGTATGTTATTACTATTTGCAAATTCCTTTTTAACCCTATACACTCAAGATCTTGCCATAATTAAAATGGCTTTGCCTAGCTTGCAAGTTATTGTGCTTGCCATGGGCATCATGTCACTAGCCACTGTTGTATTTAATGGCGTTGTGGGTACCGGCAATACGATTATAAATTTAGTAATGGAAATTTCTTGCGTGGGTGTTTACCTTATTTATTGTTTCATAGTTATAGAACTGCAAAAAGCAAGTTTGCAATGGGCATGGATGTCTGAGTTTGTTTATTGGAGTTCTTTATTAGTGCTCAGTATTTGGTATTTACATTCTGGAAAATGGAAAGGCAAAATGGTTTAATGAGCCGCTTCAATAATATCTTCCATCATGATACTTCCATGTGTTTCGTTATAAAAACAACTACCATTCTTTATAAGTAGCATTTGTGGAGATGCATGTTCTTCTTCAAAAACACTAGCTATTTCATTGGATATAGAACGATATTGCAATAAGTCGAGATAATAGAAGTCTATCGAATCTGGAGCAGTACTTCTCTCTAATCGGCTCAGAGCCATTGTGCTAATACTACAACGTGTACTATGTTTGAATATAGATGAAATTTTTCCTGTATGATCATTTTTAATGGCATGTAATTGTTCCATGCTTGTTAAGGCTATCCAGTTCATAGT
>JAURLW010000025.1 GCA_030831005.1 Bacteroidota bacterium | reverse complement strand
TATAAATACAAAAAACTCATGCTCTGTTCTATATTTATTGACTACTAAAGAAATAGTTTCTTGTCGGCCCGAAAAAAGTACTTTTAATAAAGGTAAAGTGCCCATCCAATTATCTACGGCGTAGCTACCTGGGTGTATATGTTGCGGGTATCCTGTAAGCTCAGCGGTCCATTCAAATAAAAGGGGAAAACGAAGTAGGTCTTGTGTGTGAATATGTTCTTTTACTTGTTCCCAATCTGCATTGGGCAGTATTTTTAAAGTTGACTTTGGTGATTTTATTATAGGAAAAAAAAATAGCCCCAAAACAGTTAAAGCCATAACAATAAGGAATCGCATTCCTTTCCTCGATTTTGCTTTATTAGGTTTTGAATTACTTCGATTTTTATTGGCCATGCTACGAAAATAAAAAAAACCTGCAGCAAGTGCAGGTTTTTTTAATAGAAATGTTTTGAATTTATTTAGCTGGTTTAGCAGGAGCGCTTTTTTCAGCTGGAGCTTTAGTTTCTATAGCTTTTTTAGGTTTTTCAAAGAACATTACAGAAAGGATACATAATGCTGCAATAACACCCATAGTAGTCCATGTTCCTTTTTCCATTACATCTGTACTTTGCTTTACGCCCATTACTTGTGAGCCAATGCTACCAAAAGAACCAGTAAGTCCACCACCTTTTGGGTTTTGAATTAAAATGAAGAAAGCTAGTATTACACAAGCTATTAAGATAATTATAGTAGATAAAACGATCATAAATTATTCTTTTATAATTTTTTCAATGAGTGTTGCAAAGTAACTACTTTTTTCAGGATTTTGCAAACTTAATTTTTTATACATGGCAATAGCATCTTCTTTTTTGCCTTGTTTATGCAAGATACTTGCCAAAGCCTCACTGATTAAGCCATTTTCATTGCTTATAGAATTTACCGCCATTTCAAATACATTCTCCGGAATATCGTCGTCTTCGTCGCCAAGGGCTTGGGCTAATTTTTCTCTTTGCCACATGCTTTTCAGCGCTTTGGCCTCTTGTTTTTCTTCTTTTTGTTTCTCTGCATTTGTTTTGTAGTAAGTGAGCCATTCTGCAAAACTCATGACCACCATTAGCGATTTATCAGCATCATCCTCTTCGGTGCTTGCTGTTGCCTGTAATTCTTGCAAATCATCAGGTATGTCATTAGATACTTCTATGCCTTGGTGTAAGAAATAATCTTCTGTATACACGGGTTGCAATAAATCATTTTCTGAAACTGAATTCTGAGTTTGCGCATTTTCATCTGCTAATATGGCTTGCAGAGCTTCCTCTTCTTCCTTACTCCATTCGTCTATGCTACTTGTTGTTTCTTCTGAATTTACTATAGTGTCATTGGCCAACCAATGATTAAACTGAATCCAATTTTGAACATAAGGATAAACTGTATCAATTATAGCAGGACTTAATTCTCTGTTATTTTCTAAATAAGCTTTTTTAGCCTTTATATAATGCACTGGAATAAAGTAAGGGTATTGTTCCAATAAATTATCCAAGGCTTGTTCGTCGAGACTTGCAATAGCCTCAGGAGATGTAAAATAGGTATGTAGTTGTTCGTTCGAAATCATGATATTAATGGACTACCAATTTACAAATGCTTTATTAAATATGTCATCTGCTAATTGATTGCCGATGTCTTCTATTAATTTTTGCTCTACACTTTGTAGTGTTTGCGTAGCGCTAAAGTCTGCAAATCTATTAAAGCTTTGTGTGAAATTAGCTTTTTCATTTTTCTTATTTTTAAAAATAATTTCAACACTTATAGTAAGCCTGTTGAGTGAAGCCGTTTGATTGTTTTGTAAACCCGATACACTTACTTCATAATTTGTTATGGTACCCGATAAATCATAGTCAGCAGCATCATTGTTAATTGGCGCTAAGCCTGTTTGTGAAAGTATACGGTTTTTAATTTTCTCTGATAAATTAGCACTTAGAGAGGGTACAATATTTCTAGATTTATTTTCAAGTACATGAATATAAATAGACTTGCCTTCAATGGTAGCACCTGTAAAACTATATACTCCACAAGAAGCAAGTATTACACTTAATAGTATGATGATTAGTGGGCTATACGTTCTCATTCTTCGATTCCAAATTCTTTAATTTTTCTGTAGAGTGTTCGTTCTGATATACCCAATTCTTGTGCGGCTAAATTTCTTCTTCCTTTATGTTTTTTTAGCGATTTTATAATAAATTCTTTTTCACGTTCTGCTAATTGCAAATTTTCCTCTACAAACTGAGCTGCTTGTGCAGTTTCGCTAGGGTGTAGTAAAATAGGACTATTAATACTAACCGGATTATTAAATTCATTTGTAGCAGGATAATTATTGGGCAAGCTAGCTTCATTAAATGGAACACCTGGAGTAAAGCCTTGCTGATGTGCCATTTCGAATAATAACTTTTTCAGATCACTGATATCTTTTTTCAAATCAAAAAATAATTTGTATAAAAGATCCTTATCTGCACCTGCAAATTCTGTATCAAATGGTTGTTGGTTCATAGCAGTAAGTACGGGTAAATAATTATTGTTTTGGCTGGGAACAATCTTAGGTATATATTGATAAATAGATTCTGCTGTAATGTTTTTATCAATACTTAAAACAGAAATTTGTTCTGCCATATTTTTAAGTTCACGGATATTGCCAGGCCATGCATAATTACTCAGCAATTGAAATGCTTGTGCATCTAAATGAATACTCGGCATTTTATATTTTTCAGAAAAATCAGCTGCAAATTTTCTAAATAATAAAGGAATATCTTCTTTGCGATCACGCAATGCCGGTACTCTGATAGGAACGGTATTGAGACGATAATATAAATCTTCTCTAAAACGACCTAAATGATTGGCATTGATTAATTCTCTATTAGTAGCCGCAATTACACGAACATTAGTTTTCTGAACTTTAGAAGAACCTACTCTAATAAACTCTCCTGTTTCTAATACGCGCAATAAACGAGCTTGAGTTCCTAACGGCATTTCACCAATTTCGTCTAAGAAAATAGTGCCGCCATTTACGGTTTCAAAATATCCTTTTCTGCTATCCACTGCACCAGTAAAAGCACCTTTTTCATGACCAAATAATTCACTATCAATTGTGCCCTCTGGTATAGCTCCACAGTTTACTGCTATAAAGGGATTATGTTTGCGTGATGATAAATTATGGATGATATGCGAAAACGCTTCTTTACCTACACCACTTTCGCCCATGATTAAAACGGTAAGGTCCGTGTTGGCAACTTGGCTAGCTACGGTAATAGCATAGTTGAGTGCAGGAGCACTTCCTATGATTCCAAATCTATTTTTAATACTTTGTATTTCCATAAAATAAATTTTAGGAGTTTACCAAATTCCCCATTAAGGTAGCTTGACTAGCTTTTGTTACAGCCACTTGAACATACATTCCTTTTGTAATTGGTGCATCGGTTTTAGGGAATACAATCATTTTATTTTGACTGTTTCTACCGCACCAATCCTTATTACTTTTTTTACTATCGCCCTCTACTAATACTTCAAATGTTTTGCCTACATCTTGTAAATTGCTTTCTAAAGACAATTGCGCTTGAAGAGCAATGATCTCATCTAATCGTTTCTTTTTATCCGCTTCACTAACATCATCTTGATAACGTTTGGCTGCTAAAGTACCTGGACGCTCACTATACGCAAACATATAAGCATATTCATATTTACTTTGTCGCATTACATCTAATGTATCTTGATGATCTTCTTCCGTTTCTGTGCAGAATCCAACAATAATATCGGAGCTAATAGCACAGTCGGGCATGATTTCTTTAATGCGTTTTACTTTATTTAAATACCATTCTTTAGTATAAGTTCTATTCATTAATTGCAAAATACGCGTGTTACCACTTTGCACGGGTAAGTGTATGTATTTGCAAATATTAGGATACTTAGCCATGGTATGCAAAACCTCATCAGTAATATCTTTAGGATGAGAAGTACTAAAGCGCACCCTTAATTGTGGATCAATAAGAGCAACCATTTCTAGTAACTTATCAAAGGTAATTGCATGCTCTTCTGTACCGGGTTGATAGTGATAGCTATCTACATTCTGACCTAACAAGGTTACTTCTTTATAGCCTTCTGCAACTAACTGTTTGCACTCAGCAATGATACTAGCAGCATCTCTACTGCGTTCTCTTCCACGTGTAAAAGGCACTACACAGAAAGAACACATGTTGTTACATCCACGCATAATGCTTACAAAAGCAGCAACTCCATTATGATTTAAACGAACAGGTGATATATCGGCATAAGTTTCTTCTCTACTTAAAAGTACATTCACACTTTTTTGTCCAGATTCTGCTTCTTCAATTAAAGAGGGTAGACTTCTATACGCATCCGGTCCTACCACAATGTCTACAAGTTTTTCTTCTTCTAATAACTTAGCTTTCAAGCGCTCTGCCATGCAGCCAAGCACACCCACTAATAAGCTTGGATTTTCTTTTTTAAACGTACGGTAGTTTTGCAATTTATTGCGCACCGTTTGTTCTGCTTTTTCTCGGATAGAGCAGGTATTAATGAAAATTAAATCGGCTTCTTCAATCATTCGAGTTGCGCCAAAACCTTTTTCATTTAATATGGAAGCTACAATTTCAGAGTCACTAAAATTCATGGCACAACCATAACTTTCTATATAGAATTTCTTATGATAAGTATTGGGATCATTAGCAAAAGGGGCATAAACTTCGCCCTGTTTTGCTTCGTTAATATCTTTGCTGATAAGCGTTTCCATTGCTAGACTTCTAATTTTGCTCAAAGTTACGACAAATTGACATGTTTGCTAGTTCCAAGCCCTTAATTTTTATATAATAAATGAGCAAGCTAAAGGCTTATCTTTTTTAGAAATTTATACCGACTTTTGTAGTGTCAATATAACCAATGCTCCAACCAATAGGCAGATTTTTATTCCTTCTCAGCTTAGGGTGCTTGATGCCCCTATTAGTACTTGCACAATGTGCAACGCCAATTAGTACGTTTCCATATAGTGAAGGGTTTGAATTAAATAATGGAGGTTGGACATCTGGAGGTACTGTGGGTAACGATTGGGCTTGGGGCACACCCAATAAACCCGTCATTTCTAGCGCCGCATCGGGTAATAAATGTTGGATTGTAGGTGGATTATCGGCTAGTGCATATAATAATGGTGAACGCTCTTGGTTACAAAGTCCATGCTTTAATTTTTCAAATTTAGCCTATCCCTATATTTCATTTAAAGTATTTTGGGAAACGGAGAATATTTATGATGGCGCTTCCTTACAATATTCAATAAATAACGGAGCAAGCTGGAACACCGTAGGTGCTTTTAACGAACCGGCTAATTGCATGAATGCTATTTGGTATAACCAAGCAAGTGTAACTAACCTAACTGGATTGGCAACTAATAAAGCAGGATGGGCAGGAAATAAACAAAATACGCAAGGGTCTTGTCAGGGTGGGGCTGGTAGTACCACTTGGCTTTTAGCAAAACATTGTTTAGGAAACTTAGCTGGTCAGAGTGCTGTACTTTTTCGCTTTATATTTGGTGCCGGTACTACTTGTAATGCCTATGATGGCTTTGCAATAGACGATATATATATAGGTAATGCACCAGCTACAAATGCTACCTTTACTTATCAGTGCCAAGGCAATGCAATGTTGTTTAGTAATCCTGGAGGCTCTTGTAATTCTGCTTATTCTTGGAATTTTGGCGATCCAGCATCTGGAGCTAATAATACATCAACAGTAACCAACCCAACGCATACTTTTTCTGCTCCGGGTACTTATACGGTTACGCTTCAAGTATCT
>JAURLW010000003.1 GCA_030831005.1 Bacteroidota bacterium | reverse complement strand
TGCGTAGTTCCTTGTCCTCTTACTTCTGATAATTTATAGACCGTAGCCTGCAAGCCTACCGATTTAAAACCATTATACGTAGCTTTCCAATAAGCCCCTACTCTATTGAAGGTAGCTAAGCCATAAGGTAGGATCGCATTGTAGGCCAATGAAGGTCTCATCAAATTAGAAGTAACCCCAGTGGTATAGATATTTTCGCTTCTAACTAAATCCATGACAGATAAAGGTCTGCTTAATTTATCATTGGCATAACTATTATAATAATTGGTGCTCGCTTGGAAATTTATATTCATGCTCTGCGCTCCTACACTTCTAAAATCCGGACCAACATTCAGATAGGCCAGAGTAGATTCCCATTTATTATTAGGTGCTACAACATGCATATGTGCATGAATGAAATAATCTTTTAACACCGGCGCGAAGGCATCGTGCGAGTATTTAGCTACACTATTACCAAGTTCTAATTTAAACGTACTTAAGTGGTTTTTAATAAATACATCTTGCTGTGCAAATACAGTAGTTACATTATTACTGTACATATTACTATCTAATACAGTGCCTTTAAGATCGAAGGTGGATACTTTATGTAAACCAAAACTTCTGCGCGCTGTTTGTTTGATAGCAATGGTAAAGCCGCCCAATAAACGATCTGGAATAGCATTGAAATCAGTAGCACGCAAACGCGTGATATAGGCATTTACATCCATGGATTGGATATACTTATTAAAGCTCAACCCCATATCTACATTGGCTCCTTGCTGACGCCAGGTATTGTTGGTATAAAATTTCTCGTAGCTGATAATGTTTTGTTGCAATTGAAAAACACTAGGCATAGAGTCTAATAATTGAAAACGATTATTGTGTAAAGTAAATGGCGTTTGTTTTAAATTCAAATCGCCCAATTGATAACGTACTACATTTCCAATAATTCCTTTTAACCACAATTGACGAACATCAAAACTTACACCCGCACCCCAAAAACCACCATATTCATTTCGAATACGAAACATACCCATGATTTCTGTTTTATCGTTCGGACGGATATTAACACCCAAATCGATGAGTGCATAACCACCTGTATTGCGTTTTAAGGTAGTAGTGTCGGGCAAACTATCTTGTACGCTCAGTTGACTGTTAGACATATAAGAGCGGGCACCGCCAATAAAATCGACTGTTTTCTTCTGCTGCGCCTGAAGGCTAGCAACAAAAAACAAGAACAGTACTAAAAGTTGTAAATGTTTCATCTAAAAAAATATTTTTATTTCTACAGTAGTTTCAAAACCTTGATATGCGTCTTTACTAAAATTAGCATCTTTATAATTCATCCATCGCTGACGCAAGTATAAACCTGCACCTTTACTCATTCTAATATCTAAACCCGTAGCTATACTATAACCCGTTTGGTTTTTTGGTCGAGCCGATACATCATCCGTTTTAGATTGATAATTAGCCAATATGCGCTCAAAACCTAAATAATTGCTCCACACCAAATTATTACTCACTTTCATATACCCTTCTAGCTGATGGTAATACGTACGCAACAATGCTTTTTCACTAAAGACGGTAATGGGTGAAAAATTGGTTTGTGCAGAACTGAATTGACCTAAATAAAAGAAATAACACGGTTTATTAAAAATGCGATTCTGATATTTGGCATTCCATTCTATAGCATTGAAATGTTTTTTAAACGTAGGTAATTTAGAGATCGGATCTACATCGGTTAATTCTAAAGTTTCATAAACCGTTCTATAGATTTTTGATAAATTATTGTACGGACCTACATTGCTCGGAAAATCCCATCGCCAAAAGTGAGCTAAGGCCAAACTATTAATAGGATGCGAATACGTTATTTTTGAAGACACCGATTGCAACTCACTACTTACACTCCAACCAATTGAAGATTTTAATCTACCGATATTGATTTGTGCATTTAAATCTATACCCTGGCGATTATTAATCAATTGACCAATAGGCATCATACCACTCGCTACCGCAGGTAAAACCGGCTGTACCGAAGAGGCATTAGATAATACACTTACATCAATAGAGGAATTGATAAAGGTTGCTGAATTATTAATTACATGCGGACTGATTCTATATAAATGTAGTTCAGTAGGAAATTTTGCAAATAAATCGCGCGCTACTTTTATAGAGATGGCTTCTCCCCATGGCTGATTGCTATTTTGCACAAAATAACGGCCCATACCTATTTCCCCATTAATCTTATAAGCTCCAAAAATATTTTTAAATTCTAGCGTAGCGATATTAAAACCAATTCTGTCTTTTTGAGAAGAGTCTTTAAAACTTATATTATTGAACGTATTAAGGCTGATGAAATTCATGCCATAATCTTTTCTCAATTTGCCACCAACAGAATTATTGGGCAAAGGCGATAAGCCACCATTCAATTGCGTTTTGCCATACATAAACGAGCCCGATAAGCCATGTGGCATACGAGCGCCCTCTACAATAAGCCCTTGAAAAGCTTGCTGACCCCAACGCTCATCTTGATTGATAGCACCTGAGTTATAAAAAGTGGTATAACGGTCTTCAATGTTTTTAGTATTCGGATCCCAAGGATTGCGTTCAAAAATACTGTATCTGTTATAACCTTTATTAGCCTGAAAGGTCATAGCCGATAAGGCATACCAATTGATACCTCCTGCTCTAATATTAAAATCGCCCAAGCTACTAGCATAGCTTCCGTACAAACTTATACCTAAGTTTAATCCCTTTACATTTTCTGCTTGCCCCATACCTGTCATTGGCGACCAAATAAATAAATCGGTGCCAAAAGAAGTATTAGGTGCTACACTACCGCTAATGTTCATCATCAATTGCGGTATTTGGCTATCATCACCAATGAATAAATTATTAGGATTGTTTTTGTTTACCTCATAAGCTTTGCTGAGCTCTCTATAATTGCCCACAAAACGATAATAGCCATTAATAGAAAATTGATCTAAAAGCGCTTTAGCTTCCTTTGGAAAATTACCAAACTGATCAACTTCTCTGGTATAAGTAACCGAGTCTGCACCAATAAATGCTCTAAGGTTTATCGATTTCGAATCTTGTGAAAACGATTTACCCGATACCAAGATCAAGGCCAAGCTTATATATCCGGTTAGTTTATTCATTACTTGTATCAAAGGACGACATGTCTTTTTGTTTCATTTGCATAAAGCGGACTTGCTTAGCGCCTTCTTTTGCAGGGTTTACATAAAAAGGTATATTGGCATAAGCCACTTTATGATGGTAATATATACTCACAAATAAGCGATATGCGCCCGCTTTATTCGGTGCTCTAAAGCTAATATCTGCTTTACGTTCGTCACGGATCAAACCATGTATTTCTTGAGCAGCTTCTTCCACATCACCACCTGATTTCTTATCATCACTCTCTGCTAATATTTTCCAGGCGTAGGTAAATGCGGGCAAGGCTGGTCCGTAAGTAGCAATGCCAGTAGGCAATACCGCTGTAACCGATGCTTGTGCTTTCTCCGAAGCATCTAAATAAATAGAAGCCGTTGCTGGTGTATTATTGATTTGAATAGCGGTAATAGCAGGTGCTGCAGCACTTGGAAAAGTACCGTTAAACACATATTCCAAAGCATCGATAGGCTCGGTAGGCATGTTTTCTTTAGAAAATAAACCATACCAAGTTTCGGTATATTCTTGCTTAGCGCCCCATAAAAAAGCATAAGAGCCTAAACAATAATTTTTGTTAGCCGCAATATAATCTTGATAACGCTGGTAGTATACATTTTTCTTCTCTGTACTGGTTTGCTCTAGGGCAGCATTCCATTTAGTTGTTGGCGATTCCCAATGGCCATTTGGTCCCCACTCCGTAATCATATAAGCGCCTTTCCAGCCATAACTTTGCACCTTGCTTACGGCATGACCAATATCGCCATAAGTATTTACCGATAAGATATCAATATTGGGTGCTTGCTGCACAATATGTTGTACTACACTAGAATCTAAGCCCGCAATTACCGTGCTAGTAGGATGATTAGGATCTACTTGATGGATATAAGCAGCAATATCTTCTACTGCATTCCAGCAAGCCGGATTGGTATATTGTAAGTTGAGCTCATTACCTATACCCCAAATTAATAAGGCCGGATGATTTTTAAATTTATCAACGATGGATTTATAATAATTGAGCTGCTTAAGTACTTTGTCTTTATTGTGGTAATCGAAGCCATGACGCTCATGCTGTAGCCAAAAACCGAGCATAACGCTAAGTCCTCTCTTTTGCGCTTCGTCTAATACTTGCTGTGCGCGCTCAACGCCCCAAGTGCGGATAGAATTGCCACCAATTTTTACAATAAGATCAAGATTAACATCGCCACCTAAACCTTTTACATAATAAGGTTTACCATTGCGATACAGTTCATAACCCTCCATCGTTTTCTTAAGCGTGGTTTGCGCATAAGTAAAATTGGGGATTAATAAACCCAAAAACAATATAATAGATATCTTTTTCAAAGAGTTAGGTAAAATGCTTGGACAAGTTAATTAACAATTGGTTTAAATAGAAATCAAAATTATTT
>JAURLW010000024.1 GCA_030831005.1 Bacteroidota bacterium | reverse complement strand
GTTGATCACATCTTTCTTAATTTGATCTAACATTTTTTTATCCGATTTTTCAAAATCATCATGTTGTGTAGATACTACAATCGTATCTATACGAACAGGGGTATTATCATCATTATATTCAATGGTAACTTGACTTTTAGCATCTGGACGTAAATACTTCATTTCTTTACCAGCACGACGCGTACGTGATAATTCTTGAAGAATTTTATGCGCTAAATCCAAAGCTAATGGCATATAGTTCTCTGTTTCGCGTGTAGCATAACCAAACATCATACCTTGGTCGCCTGCACCTTGCGCATTAGCTAAAGTTTCAAAATCTTTTTTCTTAGCATCACGATCAACACCACGATTAATGTCTGCAGATTGTTCGTGAATAGCAGATAAAATACCGCATGAATTAGCTTCAAACATATATTCCGACTTCGTGTATCCTATCTCACGTATTACGCCACGAGCAATTTCTTGCACATCTAAATACGCTTTTGATTTTACTTCACCTGCTAAAACTACTTGACCAGTAGTTACTAAAGTTTCGCAAGCAACTTTTGATTGCGCATCATACGCTAAAAAGTTATCAATTAAGGCGTCCGAAATTTGATCGGCTACTTTATCTGGATGTCCTTCAGATACAGATTCTGATGTAAATAAATAAGGCATTGTTATTTGTTTATTATTAAAGTTTTAAAGATAGTTAATATTTGCTTACTCCACCGTTACTGACTTAGCTAAATTTCTTGGTTGATCTACGTTACAACCTCTTAAAATAGCAATATGATAGGATAACAATTGAAGTGGCACAATGGTTAATAATGGGGATAAAATTTCTTCTGTTGCTGGTATTTCAATAACATGATCGGCAAGCGCTTTAATTTGTGTATCGCCTTCATTTACAATAGCAATAATTTTACCCTTACGTGCTTTAACCTCTTGTACATTCGAAACGATTTTTTCATACGCACTTTGGTTGGTAGCCAAAAATACTACTGGCATATTTTCATCGATCAATGCAATAGGTCCATGCTTCATTTCTGCTGCTGGATAACCTTCAGCATGGATGTATGAAATCTCTTTTAGTTTTAACGCTCCTTCTAAAGCCACTGGGAAATTATATCCTCGACCTAAATACAAGAAGTTACTTGCATCTTTGTAGATAGCTGCTATTTCTTGAATTTGTTTATCGAGGAGTAAAATCTTTTCAATTTTAGATGGAATTTGTTCCATCTCGTATAATATTGTTCTTAAAGCCGATTTAGTGATCGTCCCTTTTTCAGCAGCTAATTGCAAAGCTATCAAGGTAAGAATCGTTACTTGTGCGGTAAATGCTTTAGTAGATGCCACACCAATTTCTGGTCCGGCATGGGTATACGAACCAGCATGGGAAAGACGTGCTATAGAAGATCCAATTACATTACAAATCCCATAAATCATAGCTTTTCTTTCTTTAGCTAATTCTATAGCCGCTAAAGTATCGGCTGTTTCACCTGATTGGGAAACGGCAAATACCACATCTTTTTCGGTAATAATAGGATTGCGATATCTAAATTCAGAAGCATACTCTACTTCAACTGGGACACGCGCTAAGTCTTCAATTAAATACTCCGCAATTAAGCTACTATGCCAAGATGTACCGCAAGAGGTAAATATAAAACGGTCTGCTTTATTTAATCGATTGGCATATTCATCTACACCACCTAATTTAATCCATCCACCTGCAGCACTCATTCTACCACGCATAGCATCAGCTACCACTTTTGGTTGTTCATGTATTTCTTTCAACATGAAATGCTCATAACCACCCTTCTCAATCATCTCCAAATTCAATTCTAGTTTTTGAATCTTTGGAGATTTCTCAACATTACCTAAGGTTTTAATGGTAAATCTTCCATCTCTATGCACCACTGCATATTCTTGATCGTTGAGGTAGATTACATTTTTAGTATACTCAATAATAGGCGAAGCGTCGGATGCAATAAAAAATTCTTTATCTCCAATACCTAAAACCATAGGAGAGCCCTTTCGAGCGGCTATCATGCGATCAGGATTAGATTGCTCTAACAATACAATAGCATAAGCGCCTATGACTTGATTCAATGCAATACGCACGGCTTCTTCTAAATCTACTTGTTCTTCTTTTTGTATTTCTTCAATGAAATTGACCAATACTTCCGTATCCGTATCTGACTTGAAGGTATATCCTCTTGCTATGAGCTCTTTTTTAAGCGCATCATAATTTTCAATGATACCATTATGGATGATGGCTAAGTTACCAGAATTGGATAAATGAGGATGTGCATTTTTATCATTAGGTTCGCCGTGGGTAGCCCATCGGGTATGTCCTATGCCAATAGATCCAGTAGTATCGCTATTACCTACAAAATTTTCTAAATCAGAAACCTTGCCGGCTTTTTTAAAAACTTTTAACTCTTCTTTGATAACCGCTACTCCGGCACTGTCATAACCTCTATACTCCAATCGCTTCAATCCTTTTATTAAAATAGGATAGGCATCTTGTTGTCCAATGTATGCTACAATTCCGCACATATTTGATTACTGAATTTTGGTATAGATGATATTTAATTTGATTTTACTGCTACTATGTTTGTTGCCCCCAGCTTTTAATCGGTATGCGCCAGGGAAACTCACAGTACCGTTTAATCTCAAATGTACAAAATTTCTTTTCTTTAATATAGCACTTTGAATTTCTCTAGGGATATTAAGAATATATTGATATACCTTTTGATTGTTTACATAGGCTACTCTTCTTGTACCATCTATAAAATTCAATGGCTCATTACTTGAGGTAGGATAGCGATCGGCAATGGTATAGGTTGTACCTGTGCTGTCAATTCCAGAAGGGAATAAACGAACTGGGGCTTCAAAAAGGGTATCTTCAGCACTAGTAGGAGCTAATTGCGTTATGACTAACTCTGCTTTATTAATAATGGTTTTATTGAGTTGAGATAAGACTTTATCTAAACGAATTGCAATATCACCCGCTGCTCCTGGCTCGTTTTGAATCATGAAAATAGAATCGGTCACTTTACCACTTGCTGGGAAATAGTTAGCGATTGGATAACTATTAAAGCTTCTTTTTATCCAATTGCTATGCGCACAATAGCTCGATACAAAACCGAATGAAGTACGCAAAGAATCATCCGTGGAATTATGATAATAGAAAATAATATTAGCTCTTGAATTTTGATCAAGACCATCTAATTTGAAATAAGGAATAGCTCTTCCCGTTGCAGAAGCAGTGGTATCAGGCTCTACATAAATACCTTTAAACCAAGTAAGGAAAGTAGGGTAATCGGCAAATTTACTTCCTCCAGCATTCGCTAAAATACTATCAGCTACCCATGAATTTAGTTTAATACGTAATTGTGGCGCTACTTTCACTCCCCAAACTGTTGCACTATCCATCACCTTACGAATATTCATGATAGCGGAGCCCATGGGTTTTAATCTATTTACACCCAATTTTTGATTAGAGTAATACAAACTGTCTCTACTAAATGCATCTTCTATTTGGAATACATTTAATTGTTGGTTGACCGTTGCATTAGAATCACCATAAATTACTCCACTATAAGGCAATACTAGAATAGCTGAGTCGATAACTGGATTCGTGCCAGCAAAGGTAAAAGAAGTAGTCGGTGGCACTATTTGGAAAAACACACCGGCATAGGTTTTGCCAAAAAACGGATCGGCATTAATAACTCCTATCCCTTTAAAAATATCTGAACTGTAATAATTATAACCTGTCAAAACGGAGTCATCATTGACCGTTAGGGTTTGAATAGAGTCGAGCTCTAAAGCAAAGGTATTGATATTATCTACCGGTGGTATGACCGTAGAA
The DNA here is from genome assembly GCA_030831005.1 of Bacteroidota bacterium. GTDB lineage: Bacteria > Bacteroidota > Bacteroidia > Chitinophagales > Chitinophagaceae > CAIWHF01. The sequence continues at coordinate 6,187 of JAURLW010000024.1, read as the reverse complement.
TTGATTAAGGTATCTTCTTTACATGCCTGCAAGGAGCTTACGAATAGAATAACAGCTGAGAGCTGAACAAAAAATGATGATGCCTTCAATGGAAATAATTTTATACGAAGATGGTAAAAGTAACTTTAAGACTCTGTTAAGGTTTTGTACAATTCTAACAAATCAGTAACGTCGTTTGTCCAATTTTCATCGTGCTGAATAATTTTCTTGTAACGACTAGGCTTTAATTCAGACTTTAAGGTTGGATTTAAATCTGCTTGTCCGGCTACTAATACATCTGCATATTTCATAGCACCTAAAGTCAAGGCTTCATTTGTGCCTGGCGCATACAATTCAAAATCTTTATCTTTCATATCGGTATTCACCAATGCCTTTTTGTTGAACGTAGCATTTAATGACTCCTCAAATTGATTATTTTGTACGGTGAAAATAGATTTGGTATATCCAAATACAGGGTCTTTTTTATAGGCTGTTTTTAGATATAATGGAATTAAAGATGTCATCCATCCATGACAATGAATAACATGCGGAGGCCATCCAAATTTCTTAACCGTTTCTAAGGCGCTTTTTGCAAAGAAAATCATACGCTCTGCATTGTCGTCATAGAAATTCTCCTTATCGTCTCTAAATTCAAATTTACGTTTGAAATAATCTTCATTATCCATAAAGTAAACCTGCAAACGAGCATTAGGCAAAGAAGCTACTTTTATAATTAATGGATAATCGTCTTTATCGATAATAACATTGATACCCGACAAGCGAACTACCTCATGTAATTTATGTCTACGTTCGTTAATGGTACCAAAACGAGGCATGATAACACGTATTTCAATACCTGCATCAAATGTTTTTATGGCTAACTTGTTAAGAATATGAGCAAAGTCGGTAAGCTCTAAATAAGGTGATAATTCATTCGCTACGATAAGCACTCTTTTTTTGTCTAAAGACATTTGAATCGAATTATATGGTAAAAATTTTACTTACATGGATCACATGTAATAGAAATAGGTTGCAAATTTACGAAATAATTGATTTCAATGCGTTAATTTGTGGCATTACTTAGCAAGTATATATGGTAATTTTTAAAAAAGCAGCTGATTTACAGGACTTTATAACTAACAAGCGAAATGAACAGCAGCTCAAATTAGGCTTTATTCCAACTATGGGAGCCCTTCACGAAGGCCATTTGTCTTTAATTGAAGCCGCTAAAAAGCAAGAATGCCTTACGGTATGTAGCATTTTTGTGAATCCAACTCAATTTAACGATCCTGAAGATTTTAAAAAATATCCCAATACGCTTACTGCCGATACCAAAACTTTATTGGATGCCCAATGCGATATTTTATTTATACCCGATGTGCAAGAAATTTACCCAAATGGATTTGATGCAGTAAAAACATATGCCTTTGGATATCTAGAAACCATTTTTGAAGGCGCTCAAAGACCGGGGCATTTCGAAGGCGTTGGCAAAGTTGTAGCCCGTTTATTAGAACTTGTGCAACCCCAATTGTTATTTTTAGGTCAGAAAGACGCTCAACAATGCTTGGTCATTAAAGCGCTCATCAAACAAATGCATTGGGAGCAGAAAACGAGTGTAATCATAGTGCCCACCATAAGAAACAAACAAGGCCTAGCCTTAAGCTCACGCAATCTTCGTTTAAACGAAACGGAGCAACAACAAGCACTAGCCCTGTATCAATCCTTGCAATTTATCAATGCTGCTAAAACAACTACTACCTTTGTTTTAGCCCAACAACATTGCGAAGCACTACTTCGACAAAATCATTGCAAGATAGAATATATAGCATTAGCAGATGCGGAGACCTTAAAGCCCCTTGCAGATTTTGACCATCAAAAAGATATGATTGTATTGATTGCCGCTCGCGTTGGTGCTGTGCGACTTATTGACAATTTATTGATTTAAAAATAAAAAAAGCCCTGAGTTTCAGGGCTTTTTTATTTCTTTATTTTACTCTAAATATTTTAAGCATATTGGTTGGCAAATGCTCTTGTATTGGTGTACTACCCGTATGCACCACTATATCATCAAAAGTAAGTAATTGTTTTTCTTTAAGAATTTCTACTTGGTCATTAAACATCGTATCCAAGCTCTCTTCTTTATCATAGTAAAAGGCTTGTACACCCCAACTCAAGCTCAATTGATTAATTAAAGATTGTGTTTTGGTGAAAATAAACAATGGTGATTGCGGGCGATAACTTGATAACATAAAACCAGTATAACCCGATTGCGTCATTCCTATTAAAGCATTTGCTTTAACTTCTTGCGAAATATTACATGCATTATAACACAAAGCATCACTTAAGAAAGAAGGTGAATGAGGTTGTGGTGTTAAGTTTCTATTGTATACCATTTCTTCTTTTTCTACTTCTCTGATTATATCCACCATAGTTTTAATCACTAACTCTGGATATTGTCCCATAGCAGTTTCTCCACTCAACATCACCGCATCAGCACCTTCTAAAACGGCATTAGCTACATCGGTGATTTCACTTCTATTTGGTCGCGTACGATCTATCATACTTTCCATCATTTGTGTAGCAATAATTACCGGCTTAGCTCTATGAATACATTTTCTTACGATTGTTTTTTGAATCATAGGAATTTGCTCTAAAGGTAATTCCACGCCCAAATCGCCGCGTGCAACCATTACCGCATCTGAAGCTAAAATAATTTCTCTTAAATGCACAAGTGCTTCAGGCTTTTCAATCTTAGCAATAATTTTTGCACTGCTTCCTTTCTCTTTTAATTTAACTCGCAACTCATGAATATCTTCTGGTCTACGAACGAAGGAAAGCGCCACCCAGTCTATTTCTTGAGTAATAATAAAATCTACATCTGCTAAATCTTTTTCTGTTAGCGATGGTAATGAAATTTTTGTATCGGGTAAATTAATTCCCTTTTTAGAAGATAATACGCCTTCCGTAAGCGCTATCACTTTCACTCGATTATCACCCGTAATTTCTTCAACACGTACTTCAATTTTACCATCGTCAATTAATATTTTTTCACCAATGCGCACATCTTTATAAAAGCCAGGATAAGAAATGTAAACTTGCTCTTTGGTACCTACACATTTTTCATTAGTTAGGTAAAACGAATCGCCCACTTTTAAGGGTAAAGCATTATTTTCTATTTCACCAACGCGCAATTTAGGTCCTTGTAAATCGGCCAAGATGGCAATATTGAATGGAAAACCTTCATTAATTTTTTTAATATGGTCAATTACTACTTTGTGCTGCTCATGAGTACCATGAGAAAAGTTAAGTCTAAAAACATTGACACCTTCCTGCACTAAAGCCAATAATTTTTCGAAAGTATTACATGCAGGTCCAACAGTAGCAATGATTTTTGTTTTGTGTAACATAGGGTATGATATTGAATTTTATAAGAATTATTGATAAAACAACTGATATTTATCAAGATATGCTCAAAAATACGGTTTTTTGAGTTTTTATCGAATTACTTTTTTGTTATTGTTATTATAAACTTGTATTTTTGCGCTCGAAAAAATGACAATTTTCCAACTATGTCGGGTCAATTAAAAGAAGTTCGTTTAAGAATCCAATCGGTTAGCTCTACGCAGCAAATTACGAAAGCTATGAAAATGGTGAGTGCGGCTAAGCTTCGTAAAGCGCAAGATGCGGTAACTCAAATGCGCCCTTATGCTCAGAAATTACAAGAAATGCTAAGCAATATCGTTAGTAATTCTTCTTCTGATTCAGAATTAAAATTAGCTACAGAGCGCCCAGTAGAAAAAGTATTATTAATTGCCATAACTTCTGATAGAGGTTTGTGTGGTGCTTATAACGCAAACGTTGTAAAATTGGCTCGCCAACGTGTAAAAGAAGCCTATGCTGCTCAACATGCAAAAGGCCAAGTGAGCATTTTACCTATTGGTAAAAAATCTTACGAAAACTTTACTCGTTTAGGCTTTCCTGTGGTAGATCGTTTTTGGGATTTATTTTCTAAACTAAGTTTTGAAAATGTACGCGCTGCTGCTAACTATGCACAAGAAGAATTTATAAAAGGCACTTACGATAAAATTGAAATTGTATACAGTCAATTTAAAAATGCCGCTACGCAAGAATTTATTTGCGAGCCTTATTTACCTATTCCTAAAGTAAGCAATAGCAACACTGCTGCTAAATCTGACTTTATCTTCGAACCATCTGAAGAAGTATTAGTTACTGAATTGATGCCGAAAATATTAAATACACAAGTTTTCAAAGCCGTATTAGATGCACATGCTTCTGAGCATGGTGCTCGTATGACCGCTATGGATAAAGCGAGTGAAAATGCCAACGAGTTATTACGCGGATTAAAAATCAGCTATAACCGTGCTCGTCAAGCAGCCATCACTACAGAGCTTACCGAGATTGTAAGTGGTGCAGCAGCCCTTCAAGGTGCATAATTGCTAAATCACATCATTTAAAATACCTAAAAAGCCCCATTCAGGGGCTTTTTTATTTCAAAAATCAAAGGATTTACATACATCAATATAAGATATTGACTAAATTTATTCTTTGAAATAACCAATCTATGAAACAAGCCATTCTTAGCTTACTATTATTCTGCTGCAGCTTATCTCTTCAAGCACAAATGCATTATAAAACTACTTCTTTACAATGCCCTTTAGCAGGTACCGTACAATTACAAAATTGTACCGACACTTTTTTGGCACAAGTAAGGAGTTTAGAAATTCATGAACCAGATGAAAATGAAGAGTATGAAGCATTAATGCGCATAAAAGAAGCACAAAAAAGAAAATACCCTTATAAATCCAGTCCACATAAAAATTTAAAAACTACTGCCCCTTTAGCAGCACCAATGGTTTCCGGGAGTTTTGTGGCTGATTCAAACTCAGGCACTCCTCCTGATAATTATTTGGCTGTTTCTAAAAATAATACCTGCGTATCTGTAATGAATAGTTTTATTTCTGTACTTGATGGCAATACGGGAATAATGACAAAAAGAACCGGACTAAAAACAATGTCCTTGCCCGTTGGCTTAAACAATATCATGAATGATTATCGCTATGACCCCAAAATAATTTATGATCCTGAAGAAGATAAGTTTATATGTATCATGCTTAACGGCGTTAATGCTGCCAATTATATTGTTATAGGTTTTTCTCAAAGTAATGATCCTAAAGGCAATTGGAACTTTTATAAGTTTTATGGTAATTATAAAGGCGATACAACTTGGTTTGACTACCCAGCAATCACCATTTCAAAAAATGAATTTTATTTTACCGGCAATAAATTAGGTTTCAATACCTCTTGGCAAGCTGGTTTTAGAAATTCTGTGATTTATCAAATTAAAAAAGCAGATGGTTATGCAGGCTTGAGTTTAAATTATAAAATATGGGATAGCATTTATTATGACGGCAAACCCATTAGAAATCTTCACCCTGTTAAAAACGGCAGTAGCATTAGTGCAGCAACACCCTACTTTTTATCCAATAGAAATTTTGCTCCTCAAAACGATACGGTATTTTTAATTCGCTTAACAGACACCTTGAATAGTGCGAATGCAAGCATTCAAATCAATCCACTTAAAAGCAATTTGTCCTACGGCGTTGCTGCAGACGGTCGACAAAAAGATACATCTTATACCTTAGCTACTAATGATGCACGGGTGTTAGGCGCTTTTAAAGAAGGTGATGAAATTCAATTTGTCAACACCTCCATCAACCCAAGCAATGGTGCAGCGAGCATCTATCATGGTACCATACAGCAAGTAAGCAGCAACCCAAGTGTTCAAGCTCAATTATTATCAATTGACAGTTTAGATATGGCTTATCCTAACATCTCTTATTTTGGCATGAATAATGGCAGTATCGTTTCATTGATCAATTGTAATTATACAGGGCCAAGAACTTTTGGTGGTATGCATGCTTTAATTTCAAAAGCAGGGCAATACTCTGATTGGACAAACATTAAAAAAGGGGATAGCAATATTGTGGTATTAACAGCTAAACAACAACGCTGGGGTGATTATACCGGATCGCAAATTGATTGGAATTTTCCCGGTAACGCATGGGTCATTGGTATATTTGGAAATGCTAAAAGAGGTTACGGAAACTTTATGGCGCGCTTGTCATCGCCTTATAATGTGGGCATTACTAATGTAGCTGAAAACGCTGTTAAATCTATCAGCTATCCT
>JAURLW010000023.1 GCA_030831005.1 Bacteroidota bacterium | reverse complement strand
TCCTTGTATTGACGCATATGTAATTGACAGGTAGTTGTTTGTGCCCAAGGTCCATGAGCTCTACCATCAATGTGCATAGAGCACATACCACAAATACCTTCTCTACAATCGTGGTCGAAAGCAATTGGTTCTTTTCCTTCAACAATTAATTGCTCATTTAAAACATCTATCATTTCCAAGAAAGACATCTCCGATGAAATTCCTTTTACATGATAAGTTTCAAAAGAACCTTTTTCATTTTTATTTTTCTGACGCCAAACTTTTAGCGTTAAATTCATAGTATAATGTTCCATAATTAGTACAGTATTAATTATTTATAAGAGCGTTGGCTAGGGTGAACAATTTCGTAGTTTAAATCTTCTTTATGCAATTCAAATTGACTATCGCCTTTATATTCCCAAGCTGCTACATAGCTATATTGGTCATCTTGACGAAGCGCTTCACCTTCTTCAGTTTGGAATTCTTCTCTAAAGTGGCCTCCACAGCTTTCATTTCTATTTAATGCATCTACACACATCAATTCGCCTAATTCTATAAAATCAGCTACTCTACCCGCTTTATCTAACTCGGTATTAAACTCATTGATAGATCCTGGAATGCGAACGTTAGACCAAAATTCTTTTTTTAATTGTTGAATTTCTGCAATCGCTTCTTTTAAACCTTTTTCGTTTCTTGCCATACCACATTTATCCCACATGATTTTTCCTAAGCGTTTGTGGAAAGACTCAACGGTTTCAGTACCTTTAATGTTCAATAATTTTTCCATTCTTGATTGAACATGCTGTTCAGCTTGAACGAATGCTGCATGATCTGTAGCAATTGCACCGGTTCTAATCTCATCAGCTAAATAATTACCTATTGTGTAAGGAATAACAAAATAACCATCAGCTAAACCTTGCATCAAGGCAGAAGCGCCTAAACGATTAGCGCCATGATCTGAGAAATTTGCTTCACCTAAAGCATATAAACCAGGGATAGTAGTCATTAATTCGTAATCTACCCAAAGGCCACCCATTGTATAGTGTACAGCTGGATAAATTCTCATTGGCACTTCATACGGGTTTTCACCAGTAATCTTTGCATACATTTCAAAAAGATTACCATATTGTGCTTTGATCACTTCTTTACCTAATGCATATAAAGTAGCATCATCAGGATTTGCAATACCTTGTTTAGTAGCTTCAGCTTTACCATACTTGTGCATGATATTATACTTAAAGTCTAAATAAACAGCCATTTTAGAAGCACCTACACCATAACCCGCATCGCAACGCTCTTTAGCGGCTCTACTTGCTACGTCTCTTGGTACTAAATTACCAAAAGCTGGGTATCTTCTTTCTAAATAATAATCGCGTTCTTCTTCCGGAATATCATTAGGGTTTCTGTTATCCCCTTGTTTTTTAGGCACCCAAATTCTACCATCATTTCTTAATGATTCTGACATTAAGGTTAATTTAGATTGGTGATCGCCACTTACAGGGATACATGTAGGATGAATTTGTGTAAAGCAAGGATTACCAAAATAAGCACCGCTTTTATGCGCTTTCCAAGCTGCAGTTACGTTACTACCCATCGCATTAGTAGATAGATAGAAAACATTACCATAACCACCAGAGCAAATTAATACCGCATGTGCACTATGTCTTTCTAAAGCACCCGTCACTAAATTTTTAGCAATGATACCTCTAGCTTTTCCATCAATAGTAACTAATTCTTGCATCTCATGACGCGCATACATTTCTACATTGCCTAATGCTACCTGACGTTCTAAAGATTGATAAGCACCAATTAATAACTGTTGACCTGTTTGACCAGCAGCATAAAAAGTACGTTGTACTTGTGTGCCGCCAAATGAACGATTGCTTAATAATCCACCATATTCGCGAGCAAAAGGAACACCTTGTGCTACGCATTGGTCAATAATATTAGTACTCACTTCTGCTAAGCGATATACATTTGCTTCTCTTGCACGATAATCGCCACCTTTAATGGTGTCATAAAATAATCTATATACGCTATCCCCATCGTTTTGATAGTTTTTAGCAGCATTGATACCACCTTGTGCAGCAATAGAGTGCGCACGACGTGGACTATCTTGGAAACAAAATGCTTTTACTTTGTAGCCCAACTCACCAAGAGAAGCAGCTGCAGAAGCACCTGCAAGGCCAGTACCAACTACAATAATTTCAATTTTACGTTTATTTGCTGGGTTTACTAATTTACAAGTCGACTTGTAGGTAGTCCATTTATCTTGGATAGAACCAGCAGGTATTTTAGAATTAAGTGGCATATGATAAAAGTTACTTTATTATTTAATTAAATCAAGGAAAAATGCAATAGGCATAGATGCAAAAAGCAATGGAATCAATATTGAAAATACAATTCCAACTGATTTTATAAGCGCCTTATATTTGAATGAAGCTAAACCTAAGGTTTGGAAAGCACTATAAAAACCATGTAATAAATGCCATGCCAATGAAATACAACCTAAGGTATAAATGGAAACAACCATTATATCTTTAAAATGCAATTGCATTTCAGCATATAAATTATGATATTCAACACCATTAAAATTATACGTTTCTAAACCTGTAATTCTTGAAGGCACCCAAAAATGATTCAAATGCATTACTAAGAATAATAAGATAAGCGTTCCAAGAATAGCCATGGAACGGCTATACCATTTACTAGTAGCATTACCAGCACTTACTTTGTAGGTTTGTGTACGTCTAGATTTGTTTTTAAAATATAAACTCAAACCTTGAATTGTATGTAATATTAAAAATGCAAACAGACCGATTTCTGAAATACGAATAAGTGGATTATTGGCCATGAAATGAGCAGCCTCATTAAATTTTTGACCTCCATCATTCCAAAAGATTTGAGCATTGATATAGCAATGCACTAATAAAAATAGAATTAAGAATATTCCTGTTAATCCCATTTGTAATTTTTTCCCAATTGAACTTGAGAAAAGTGTGTTCCAATTCATAATTATTAATTATTTAGGTCATAAAATTACGATATGATAACATAATTATCAAGTAGTTGTTGATTTTTAAATCAGAAACTAACAAAAATCATATTTGTAAATTAGTCCTCGTTATTTTGTTGAATTCTCAATAATTTCTGTTCAATAAAATTCATCAAAATTAGGGGTTGAAGGGTACGCCATTGCTCAATTTCCATAAAAAAAGCATAACGATGAATGGAGATTTGGTTAAATTCTGATTTTGTAGCCAAAGGCATATTTAAGAAGAGCATCCAGCCACCCTCCTCTTCTATATCCTGGTACCACTCTTCGTAATAACTATCATCACTAGAATGAAAATTGAGTACATTTTCAGTAATCAATATGAATTTATAGATACCTTTTTGGATGAGACAATCAATTAAGTCTCTTTTGAGTAACATGCAATCATTTTCAATGGCATCATTCCATTCTCCTATAAACTCAAGAATAGCGATGTTTTGATCATAATCAACAAAAAGAACCTTTACGTATAAAGTAGATGATCCAAAATTATCCCATTGTGGATGGATAAAATAGTTATATATCGTATTGGAATACTGAAATTCGCTATTGGCATGACCCCAAAATGGAGAATGCTCATCTTCACTGGCTATATATAAATGGCGCCAATTATAAAATGGCTCTATATCTTGCATTGTTTTTTATTTAGGAAGTGCATCCCAAGCTATAATACCCCCTTCTAGATTGCTTAAATTCGAGAAACCAGCAGATTCCAGCATCATAATGGCTTGCATACTTCTCATACCAGATCTACAATGCACTATGACCTCTTTATTTCTCCAATCTTCAATATCATCAATCTCTAATTGTGCAATCTTACCAAGCGGTAATAATACTCCACCCATATTGTTCTCAGCAAATTCGTGTGGTTCTCTAACATCTAAAATATAGAGTTCATCACCCTTATCTAAGCGGTTTTTCAATTCTAAAGCACTGATCGTTTTCATATTATTCAATAATTAGTTTTGTAAAGTTAGACCAATTTTTTCCATCATAACAACGCACAAAATAGAGTCCTGGTTTAAAAGTACCTATAGAAATATTAGAATTTGTTCCAAACAAAGTGCTTGAAAAAATCAAATTACCAAGCGTAGCGTATATTTCTATTTGGGTTAGGTTATGCTCCGCTTCTATGGTTATAAATTCATGAGCAGGATTTGGACTAATGCTCATCGTATAATTTTTAAATTGAGCTTGCTCCACAGCCATACTAGTTAATGCTTTACCTAACAAGGGTCGTATCATTACAGCTCCTTCTATTTGAGAAGATTGCCAAGAATTTAGAACATTGTAATATTGATGATTAGCCAAGGTACGATTAGCATCTAAACCAAAATAAAGACTATCGCTACCACTTGTTGCTGGCTGAATTGTGCTTACGTAAAATGAACCTGTAGGCAAAATAACAGGATTTGTAAAGGTATATGTCCAAAAACCATTTATACTATCTCTAAATTGAGGATAGAAAAAATCTTCCTTGTAAATAATAGAATCTTTTGTAGCTCCATTAATACCTGCTAAGCTTTTCATTATAGCAATGGAAAAGTATTTATTCGAATTACTTGGTATTTGTCGACCAAATTGAATGGCTACACCCCTTAAGGTATCATTTGTGAATAATTGATGTTCTACTGCAATTTTTCCAGGTAAGGTGTTGAATAAATTTAAGTAATAACTCTTTTCAGCTGAACCATCATCATAGGCTAGGTAATTGTCAAATATTTGTTTTGTTACAATGGTATCATTAATGGTATTCTGACTAGCAACAGCTGTGGTATAATAGGTTTGCTCAAATACAACTTTATTTTGATTAGGGGATGGCGTATAATTTGGTGTATAATTGAGGAGGGCTAAATTAGCGGTCGTATTAGTAGGTATGCTTGTAGTAAAATTACTAAAGCCAGAGAAAACATAACCGCTACTCAGTTCTCTTGCAGTATAGTTAAAAGAATTAGTTATTGTGATAGGGGTATTGTTTCTAAGATACACTTTATGCTCAGATAACCAATTGGAATTGATTGCAGCTTGAAATTGATTA
>JAURLW010000022.1 GCA_030831005.1 Bacteroidota bacterium | reverse complement strand
TAGTTACCTGTAAAATACCAATCGCCATTATTTTCTGGGCAAGCATGATGGAGACCTTCTAGGGTTTGATAAATAATATCTACTTGTGCATGAACATCAGCTGGTGTTAGTAATGAAGCAATTTTAGCACTAATTTCTTGCGCGGTAAAAGGCTCATATATTGCTTTAACATAGTTTTCTTGTATTAATGAATTGGAAGTAATAGCTGCTTTACACAATTCATAGGTAGTATTAAGAATATGTTCTTGTTTGGTTTCTTTTAATAAGGCAACAGCTGCTTGAAAGGCAATAAAATCGCCCATCTTGCTCATGTCTATACCATAACAATCAGGATATCTAATTTGAGGTGCTGAAGAAACAACAATAATACGTTTAGGACCTAAACGATCAAGCATTTTAATAATACTTTCTTTTAATGTAGTGCCTCTAACAATAGAATCATCTATGACTACTAAGGTGTCAGTGCCCTTATTTACTGTACCATAGGTAATGTCATAAACGTGCTGAACCATTTCATTTCTCGACGCATCTTCTGTGATAAAGGTGCGCATTTTCACATCCTTAATAGCTATTTTTTCAATTCTTACTCGTCGCTCAATAATTTCTTTTATATCTTCAGGGCCTTGTGCTCTATTTAAGATACGATCTAATTTAATAGCATTTAAATAATCTTCTAATCCTTTAATTAATCCGTAAAATGCTATCTCAGCTGTATTAGGGATAAACGATACAATGGTATTTTTTAAATCATTTTCTATAGCATCTAACACACTAACGGCTAAATTTTTACCTAATTGCATACGCTCTTTATAGATCGACGCATCGCTTCCTCGACTAAAATAAATGCGTTCAAAACTACAAGCTTTCTTTTCTTGGGTAGGTAAAATATTTACTTCTTTTACTTTGCCTAGTGCATCGACAATAAGTGCATGACCAGGTTGTAATTCCTTTACTTCTTCTAAGGGAACATGAAAAGAGGTCATAATAGCTGGTCGCTCACTTGCCGCTACAACTATTTCATCATTGCAGAAATAATAAGCTGGTCGAATACCATGCGCATCTCTCAATACAAAACTATCTCCATTACCTACTAAGCCACTGCATACAAAACCGCCATCAAAATTGATGGTAGCTTTCTTAAGTATGGTTTCTAAATTTAATTGGTCTGGATTGCTAGCATCTGCCTCACATAAAGCTTCATGTATTGTTTCTATCATAGCACCCAAATCACTTTCTTTGGATGTGCTCGTTGTAGATTTTAAATTATTAAAAAGCTCTTCGGTATTTACCAAGTTGAAATTGCCAGCCATGGTGAGTGTGCGAGTAGGGTTGATGTGTGCCTTTACGAAAGGATGGCAAAACTCTATATCATTTTTACCTTGTGTGCCATATCGTAAGTGGCCCAATAATACTTCTCCCATACAATTTAAATAGCCTTTCATTAAACCAGGATGTGCTTTAATTTCTGGATATAATTGCTCTAACGCACTTACTTCTTGTTGTATATTTTGAAATATTTTAGCTATCGCTTGAGCTCCACTAATACGCATTCTGTAAGAACTTGGGTTTCCAGGCTCAACATTCAATTTTACAGCTGCAATACCGGCGCCATCTTGACCGCGGTTGTGCTGTTTTTCCATTAATAAATATAATTTATTGAGGCCGTAAAAGGCAGTTCCGTATTTTTTCTGATAATAGGAAAGGGGCTTAAGAAGTCTTATATAAGCAAGACCACACTCGTGTTGTATAGCATCTGACATGAGAATGCAAATATACTTTGAATTAACGACTTACAAAAATTTATTACAAGTCGTTTAAGTAACTAAAAAAAACCTCCAGTCAAGGAAACGATTAAAATACCCAATCCAATAAGGAGTAGTATTAAAGAACTTATCTTTTGAATTTTATCAACCATTACAGGGGTTAGTTTAGATTTTATTTTACCAGCAAGTAATACCTTGAGTAAATCTATACTTATTATCAAGCCTAAGCAGCTTGTAAAGAAAATAAGTTTGTATGATAGGTTTTTGTTGGCAATAACGGCTGCTGCACCTAGCCAATTGATAGCTACAGCCGGATTTAGGGTGTTAATCAAGAAACCACTTGCAAATATTTTAACGGTATCCGTTTTACTCATACCATTCTGTTCCGTAAAATCAACTGTTATGGATTTCTTTTTGTTTAATAAGCCAAGTACCCCTGCGCCTATTACTAATAAAGAAAGTGCTATAGCCAGAGGCTTTTCATAAGTTTTTAATACGAGTAAGATTGAGGTAGCAGCATTTGCAATTACTACATATATAATATCACTTACCGAAACACCAATTACAAAAGCAATACCTGCTTTATAACTGTAATGAAGACTATACTTAATTAAAGCAAATAAGGTAGGGCCCACTGAGATAGCTAAAAATAATCCGAAAAGTAAGCCATTAAGCATGGCGCTGTCTATAGATGCCATGATTAAAATCCTTGTTTTTCTGCAATGAGTAATCGGGTAGTAGCATCTATTGTAGATAGCTTAATGGTAATATGCAGTTTAGGTAAAAGATCTTTTATTTTACTCGCCCATTCAATACAAATCAAATCTTGATTGCTGTATAATGCATCTTCTAGGCCTGCTTGGATTCCTTCTTCTTTACTTTCTATTCTATACCAATCCATATGTGTTAGTGCTTTGTATTGATCATGATCGGCAATAGGATAGCTTTGAATTAGTGTGTAAGTAGGACTACTATATGGTCCCTCTGCGTTTAGAAATTTTGCTATATGACTAATTAACGTTGTTTTTCCGGCGCCTAATGTGCCTTCAAAAGTCCAAATATTACAAGGTCCCGCCCACGAAAATAATTTAGGGAGCATATCTTGAATTGTGGCTAAAGAATAGGAAATTTGTAGTGCACTGCTTTCATTCATGGTGCTAAGATAAGTAACAAAACGGAATACCGTATGGACCAATCGATTTCAATTCAAGTAGAGGGCATGACCTGTTCTAATTGCGCATTAAGCATTACCAAGTCTTTAGAAAAAAAAGGGGCTAAAAATGTTTCTGCCAATGCAGCTTCAGGGGAAGTGAATTTTGTAATTCAAGAGGATGCTAAAGCGACTGATTATTTTAAGGTTATTGAAGGTGTTGGTTTTTCCATTATACAAGAAGAACAAAGTATTGGTGAAAAGGATATTTTTTTTGATAAACAAGTAGGTTTAATAATATCCTTGCTTTGTACCATTCCTTTGTTGCTTCACATGTTTGTCCATATTCCAATTTTGCACAATGTTTATTTTCAATTTACATTAGCAAGTATTGTAATGGTTATCGGAACTTTTAAGTTGGGATTTAGCGCTTATAACTCCTTGAAAAATGGCATTCCCAATATGGATGTATTAATAATGATGGGTGCATATGCAGCATACATATATTCAGTCATTGGTTGTTTTTTCTTATCGGTTGTGCAGCAAGATTATTTATTTTTTGAAACGGCTGCGTCTATAATTAGTTTAGTGCTCTTGGGTAATTATTTAGAATATAAAACCGTGAAGGCAACTACTGTGGCTATCGATGATATTCTAAAATTACAACCACCTACTGCTCATTTAATCTTATTAGATAGTATTGGAAAAGAAAGTATACAAGAAGTAGAGAGTAAGTTTATACGCAAGGATGATTTTGTTTTAGTGAATGCAGGTACAGCAATTCCTATAGATGGGCAAATTTCTTTTGGTACAGGGTGGGTTGATGAAAAAATGATTAGTGGAGAAAGTGCTCCCGTTCTTAAAAAAATTGGAGACAGGGTTATAGGCGGCACTATTCTTTTAGATGGTCCAATAAAAATAAAAGCAACTGCTATTGGTAAAAACTCAGTATTGCAATCTATCATTAAAATGATCAGAGAAGCGCAAGCTATCAAACCGCCTTTGCAAAAACTTGCTGATAAAATTAGTATCGTCTTTGTGCCCATCGTTTTAGCCATTGCTTTAATCACCTTTGCAGGAACTTATTTCTATGTTCACAATTTCACTGTGGCTATAATGCGTAGTATTGCGGTACTCGTTATTTCTTGTCCATGCGCCATGGGTCTGGCTACACCTGCGGCAATTGCTGTTGGGTTAGGAAGGGCGGCACGCATGGGTATTCTGGTTAAAGGTGGTGATACGTTGGAACGATTAAAAACGATAAAACAAATTGTTTTTGATAAAACGGGTACCATTACTACAGGGCAAATGAAAGTAGATAGTTTTCATTGTGAAGGTATTACGGCAGTAGAGTTTAAGAATATTGTACATCATTTAGAAGCAAGCTCTTCTCATCCTATAGCTAAATCTATTGTGAGGCAATGGGCGAAAGGTGATGACATAACTTGGGCTGTAATTAATGAATGCAAAGGACAAGGAATGGAGGGTAAAGATGGTCAAGGTAATATATGGAAATTAGGTGCATCCAAATGGTTATATCAAGAGCAGATGCCTGCTGGTCAAGATTTATACTTGACCTGTAATGATCTTTATAGAGGGTCTATTAAATTAATTGATGAATTGCGTAGTGATGCAAAGGAAACTCTGCAACTCCTTAAACTAAAAGGCTATACCTTAATTTTATTGAGTGGTGATAGAAAAGAAAAATGTGAGGAGCTAGCAGCGCAATTGCCATTTGATCAAGTTTTGTACGAGCATAATCCTCAAATGAAAAGTCAATTTTTAAAAGAGCAAAATAGTCATATGTCTACTGCTATGGTTGGAGATGGAATTAATGATGCACCTGCATTAGCTATGGCTGATGTGGGTATCTCCTTAAGTGATGCATCACATATAGCCATGCAATCTGCTGCTATTATTATATCTAGCAATCAATTAAGTAGTTTGCCCAAAGCAATCGATTTAGGTAACTATACCCAACAAACTATTGTACAAAACCTTTTCTGGGCTATGTTTTACAATGTGATTGCTATACCGGTAGCAGCTTTTGGATACTTAGAGCCTACCTGGGGTGCGGGTATTATGGCATTGAGCGATGTCGTATTGATTTTAAATTCGCTACGCTTAAATTATCGTAAATTATAAAAGTTCAAGCTGTAAGAATCGAGCGGTATGACTGTCTTTGTTTTTTGCAACTAGTTCCGGACTTCCTTGAGCTACAATGGTGCCTCCGCCTTTCCCGCCTTCAGGACCAACATCAATAAGATAGTCGGCTGTTTTAATAATATCTAAATTGTGTTCTATCACAATCAAGGTATTGCCTCTGTCAACTAATTTATTAAGTACATTAATCAGTAATTGAATATCTTGAAAATGCAATCCCGTAGTTGGTTCATCCAGAATATAAAGTGTTTTACCCGTATCTCTTTTCGATAATTCTGTAGCAATCTTTATACGCTGCGCTTCACCACCACTAAGGGTTGTAGAAGATTGTCCAAGTTTGATATAGCCCAATCCAACATCATGTAGCGTTTTTATTTTACGCAAAATAAAAGGTACATTATTGAAAAAGCTAACCGCTTCTTCAATGGTAAGATTTAAAACATCTGCAATAGATTTTCCTTTGTATCTAATCTCTAAAGTTTCTCTATTATAGCGTGCTCCATTACAATGTTCGCAAGGAACAAATACATCGGGTAAGAAATTCATTTCTATATGTCTAAGTCCAGCGCCCTCGCACGTTTCGCATCTGCCGCCCTTTACATTAAATGAAAATCTACCGGCTTGGTAACCTCTTATTTTAGCTTCTGGAACTAAGGCAAAAAGCTGGCGAATATCATTGAAGAATCCACAATAGGTTGCAGGATTGCTTCGAGGAGTTCTCCCTATTGGACTTTGATCGATTTCAATTACTTTGTCAATATGTTCTAAGCCTTTAATTGATTGATAGGCTAATGGTTTTTGTTTGTAGTTCGAATAGCAATGAGCTGCAACTAGAGGGTATAGGGTTTCATTAATTAAAGTACTTTTACCACTGCCACTCACACCCGTAACACAAGTAAAAGCAGCAATTGGAATTTTTATGGAAACATTTTTCAAGGTATGACCTTTCGCTCCTTTTAATTCTAAAAATTCACCATTCCCTTTTCTTCGTTGCGTAGGCACTATAATTTTCTTCTCTCCACTCAAATAAGCATTGGTACTAGAACTTAAAGTGATTATTTCTTGAGGCTTTCCCTT
>JAURLW010000021.1 GCA_030831005.1 Bacteroidota bacterium | reverse complement strand
TAAAAGAAATGGCTATTATACATACAAAATCTAAACTTCCTTATCAGCAATTTTGCATGTTAGCTATTACATTAAAAAAATCGAAACAAAAAAATCTAATCATGTATAAGGGCACTTGTAAAGGTTATTTATATAAAACACAATCTATATGTGCATCAGGATACTTAACATTGGTAGATCAGCCAACAGCTTCTGAAAAGACAAATGAACTATTGCCAATAATTGAAACGCCATTAATTAGGCAAATAGGTGAAAATCAAATATCAGCTAGTTTAAGCACCAACGAGCGTAATCAAAATCTCTTCCAAAACGATATACATAAGCTCCATTGCAATTCATCGAGTATATTACTTACTATTCAAGACAACAATGAAATGGATTATGATAAAATTGCCATTGAGGTAAATAATGATATGATTCTTTCCAATTACACTTTAAGTAAACAGGCTAAACAATTAAGTATCCCATTAAAAAGCGAGCATACCCTTATTAAAATATGTGCATTAAACGAAGGTAATAGTGCACCTAATACAGCATTCATCAACATACAATCGATGTCCTGGTCTAAAAGTTTTATATCTAATTTAAGTACGGATGCCTGTACTACAATAGACATCAAAAAGTACTAGAAATTAGTACCTTTGTGCTCTATGAATACCCAAGTAAGAGTTCGATTTGCACCAAGCCCAACAGGAGGCTTACATATCGGTGGCGTGCGCACCGTTTTATTTAATTACCTATTTGCTAAAAAACACAAAGGTACTTTTGTACTTAGAATTGAAGATACCGATCAAACAAGATTTGTAGAGGGTGCTGAAGCGTATATTTTTAATTGCTTGGCATGGTGTGGGCTAGAGCCAGAAGAAAGCGTTTTAAAACCTGGCGAGCATGCTCCATACCGACAAAGTGAGCGTAAAGCTATCTATTGGCAATATGCACAACAATTAATACAAGATGGCCATGCTTATTATGCGTTTGACACACCTGAAGAGCTAGAAAAGATGCGTGAGCAGTATAAGTCGGAACAAAATCCTACGCCTCAATACAATCATAGCCTTCGTAAACATATGCGCAACTCGCTTACGATGAGCGAACAAGAGGTAGCGTCTGCATTAGCCAATCATACTCCCTTTGTTGTTCGTTTAAAAGTTCCCGAAAATCGCATACTGGCTTTGCAAGATATGATACGTGGAGAAGTAACTTTTGATACTAACTTAGTAGATGACAAGGTGCTTTTAAAAGCTGATGGTATGCCTACCTATCATTTGGCAGTAGTAGTAGATGATTATCTAATGAAAATAAGCCATGCATTCCGTGGCGAAGAATGGTTGCCAAGTGCACCTATTCATTTATTGCTTTGGGAATTTTTAGGATGGAAAATTGCTATGCCACAATGGGCTCATCTTCCTTTAATTTTAAAGCCTGATGGCCATGGTAAATTAAGCAAGCGCGATGGTGATCGATTAGGCTTCCCTGTATTTGCAATGAATTGGGAAGATCCTAAAACTAAAGAATTGAATAAGGGTTTTAAAGAAATAGGATTTTTACCAGAGGCCTTTATTAACATGTTAGCGCTACTCGGATGGAATGATGGCAGCGGTCAAGAAATTTTTTCATTAGACGAGTTGATTCAACAATTTGATATTAGTCGCGTACATAAAGGTGGTGCTAAATTTGATTATGAAAAAGCAAAGTGGTTTAACCATCAGTATATTCAAAAATTAGAGCCAAGTGCTTTATTAGCAGCTGTTACTCCATTTATACCCAATGCATATCAAGCAGAGTCACCATTAATGGAACGAGTATTACCTTTAATTAAAGACCGATTAACGTTATTATCTGATATATGGGAGCAAAGTCATTTCTTCTTTACTCATCCAGAACAAATCGATACAGAAGCGATACGATCTAAATGGGATGAGGCAAAACAAGCATTTTATGTCTCTTTAATCCATGCTTTTGAGCAAATGAGCATATGGGACGAGCCATCAATTGAAGCCACCTTTAATGAAGTAGTAACAAATCAGGGTATTAAAAAAGGAGAGGTTATGTTGCCCTTTAGAATAATGCTCGTAGGAGGGAAATTTGGCCCTGGTGTATTTGCCATTGCCGAATTAATAAAAAAAGAACATTGCATAAAAAGAATTCAATTGGCAATGCAACAATTATAAAAGAAAAGGTAGCTAAACAGCTACCTTTTTTATTTTTAATTGCAACACATTTTTGCAACTCTTCGTTCGTGTCTGCCACCTTCAAATTCGGTAGCTAAAAAAGTAGTTACGATTTTTTTAGCTGTATCTAAATCAATAAATCGTGCTGGTATACAAATGATATTTGCGTTATTATGCTGACGCGCTAAGGAAGCTAATTCTTCGTTCCAGCAAAGTGCAGCTCTTACTTGCTGATGTTTGTTTGCTGTCATGCAAACGCCATTACCGCTACCGCAAATTAAAATCCCTACTGATGACAAGCCATTATTGACCATATCTGCAACAGGGTGCGCATAATCTGGATAATCAGTGCTATCGGTATTGTGCGTACCTTTGTCTATGACTTGCCAATTTTCTGCTTGAAGCATTTCAATGATAGCTGCTTTGTATTCAAAACCAGCGTGGTCGGAACCAATTACGAGTGGTAATTCTTTTGTAAACATGGTTTAATTATTAGATTCAATTAATTGTTTTTTCATTCTTGCTTTATTAGCACGATCACTAATACCTATACTTATTTCAAATAATAACATAAGGGGTAATGCAATTAACCAGCAACTAAACCAATCTGGCGGTGAGATAATTACAGCCAAAAAGAAGATAATTACAATAGCGTAACGTCTTTTATCCCTCATTAATTTAGGTGTAAGTATACCAATTCTTGATAAGAAATATACAATAACAGGCAATTCAAAAACCAAGCCCATACCCATTATCAAATCACTCATGGTATCATAGTAATTGGTGATGGTAATGATATTTTTAAACTGAGGACTAAGCTGATAATTAGCAAAAAAGTTGATGGTAAAGGGTGCAATGATGTAATAGGCAAACAAAACTCCAATGAAAAATAATAAAGAAGACCAAAATACGATACCTCTTGCATACCTAAGTTCACTAGCTTTTAGTGCTGGTCTAATAAACTTCCAAAGTTCCCAAAAAACAAAAGGGAAAGAAAGAATTAAGCCCATCATAAAAGAAACAGAGAAACTCATCATAAACTGACCTGACAATTCCGTATTTTGAAATTGAATGCTCATATCTTGCAATTGCAATGCACTAATATGAAGTAAGGCACCTAATTTATTGAGGTATTGATATGAGATGAAATCGTTTTGAGTGGGGCCTAAAATAATATTTGTGAAAATCCACTCAATATTAAAGAAGCAGTACGCAGAAGCAATTAAAATAGCTAAAATTGCGCGGATAATATGCCAACGAAGCTCTTCAATATGGTCAACAAATGCCATTTGAGCTTGCTTAGACTGTCCTCTTTTATTGAAAAAATAATTTAAAATTCGCACGATTTAGAAACTAGTAGCGCAAAGTTACTAATATTTAACAGATCGTACAATTAAGATTTGCTTTTATAAACTTGTAATACACCCACGCAAGCTTGTATTTTTTTAATCTGTTCTTCGCGCGATAATCTTCTAAGTTTATTGATTTTAGGAAGATTTACATGCACCTCACTAGGTAGAGAGGCAATTAAACGCATTAAAGCTGCTGAACTTATAGCATATGTAGTACCATCTAGTTCTGTATCTTTCCCAGCAATGATTCCTATGATAGATCCTTTTGCATCCAGGATAGGCGAACCGCTTTGGCCAGGTTGAGCCATCATTTCTAAACGATACTGCATCGTATCACCTTCAAAACCGTTTTTACCTGAAATATAACCTTCTTTATAAACAATCTCTTCGTCGGGATAACCAAGCGTAAAAATAGACGAGCCGATATTTACTTTAGACTTAGCAAAAGCATAAGGCACATCCACCGTTTGCTTATTAGCTTTCAATACTTTTAAAAGAGCCAAATCACTAGCCTTGTCGTAAGCTACTACAATAGCCTTGTGGTACTTTCCAGATTGGGTTTGTAAATACAAAGAATCAGCACCTTCAGTAACATGATAATTAGTAATAAAATATCCTTCTTTACTTACCGCAAATGCAGTACCGGTATACGAACCCGGCTGCAAATCACTTTGATCATTACTTTGAAGGGTATTTATTAATTGACGTTGAGATTTTTTAATTGTTTCAATCTCACGGCGCAACATACTGTATTGTTTGCTCGGCTTTTCTTGTTTTACTAAAAATAAGGTAAGTAAAGAAGTAAGTAAGGCAACAGAAGCAGCCATTGCAGCTACTTTCCATTGATTTATAGACAAAGGAATAAATTTAGAAAATGTATTGGCGCTCTTTTGTTTTTTAGAAGACAAAGCTTTTAATTGTTCAGCAAATGCATCTTGCTTGTACATAGCTTGCATATTAGCAATAAATGTCACTTGCTCATCAAAAGCTATTTTAAATGCTTCATCATTCTGTAATTGATTGTTCAAATATATTAACTCATCTGATGATAATTCATTAGAAGCATATAATTCCGACCATTCCCAAATATTCTTTTCCATGTTATTTTATTTATAGGTCCGTATAAATTTTCTTTAAACGAGCCAAGCATTTATATTTTTGAGATTTTGCATTTTCTGCGTTGGTATACCCAAAAGCGTGCGCAATCTCTTGCATAGTCATTTCTTTTCTGTAGAAGCTCTTTAATAGCTTTGCACAAGGATCGCCTAATTGCTGCATGGCATTTCTCAACTTTAAAAACTGTTGCTCTCTTTCCGCAAAAATTTCCATATCAGCATCCAAGGTACTTTCTGCATACATCATCAATTGCTCTGAGTCTGTTTGCAAAATTGGAGATCTCTTGTTTCTGTCAAATCGCTTCAACCACAGATTGTTACTAATTGCATATAAATAAGTACCAATCTTGCACGTAAACCTAAACTCCTCGTCCTGGGCCTTATTATATAAAATGAGCATAGCTTCTTGGTAGATATCTTCTGCATCTTCCTGTGCTGCACCTTTAGTTTTAAGTGCATTAATGACAATAGATGCATTAGCTTCGTAAACTAACTTGGTAGCCCATTCTTTACCATCTGCTAAAGCCGCTATAATTTCAAACTCTGTATTCAAGCTCTTCTATATTTTATTAATACTAAAAACAACTAAAAGTAATCAAAAGTCTTTAAAAAATAAATTAGTGTGCTTTCCCCTTATTTTCAAATATTTTAAAATATATTAATTATGAACGATTTAAATGTTATAATAAAATAAATATAATTATTTTCTTTT
>JAURLW010000020.1 GCA_030831005.1 Bacteroidota bacterium | reverse complement strand
TACTTTAATCAATGATCAAAAAAATACGAGTTATCATGGTTATGCATTGACCGATCATTACCTAAACGATCCAAGATTAGGAAGCAATGCTTTATATAAAGAATTAGGTAAGCAATTGCATAGCAAAGGCATGAAATTAGTAATGGATTTAGTACCTAATCATATTGGAAGCGAGCATTGGATGATGCATGATATGCCCGAAAAATCATGGGTAAATCAATGGTCTGCTTTTACAAGAACCAATTACCGTGCTACTACTCATTTTGATCCTTATGCGAGTAATTATGATAAAAAACAAATGGTTGATGGCTGGTTTGACAATGCCATGCCAGATATGAACGAACGTAATCCGAGAGTAGCAAAGTATTTAATGCAAAGTTATTTATGGTGGATTAATTACGCTCAAATTGATGGTTTCAGAATTGACACTTATTCATACAATGATGTTGAGTTTATGAATCAATGCATGGCCTATATCAGAAAGGAGTATCCTAATTTTTGGTCAGCTGGTGAAATTTGGGAATCGGCAGGTGTGTTAAACATGGCCTATTTTACAGAAAAAAATAAATTAAAAAATGCACCAAACAGCAATCTAAGTGGCGCCATAGATTTTCAAGTCTATTTCTCCATATTAGAAGCCCTTCAAAGCGAAACCAATTGGAATGGTGGACTAGCAAAATTATACAATACGCTTACTCACGATTTTTTATATCATCAGCCAAGCAAAAACTTATGCTTTATAGAAAATCATGATTTAGACCGATTCTATTCTTTGGTTGGCAAGGATATGAGTAAATGGAAGATAGGCATGGGACTTCTTTTTACCCTAAGAGGTATTCCTTCTTTATATCAAGCAGGTGAAATATTAGCAAAAAATAATGTACCTAGACGTAATGATGGATTGGTAAGAAAAGATTTTAAAGGTGGCTGGCCAAATGACCCTATTAATAAATTTACCGCTACTGGTAGAACGGCTGAAGAAGAACAAGCCTTTCAGTTTACCAAGCAATTAATTGCTATTCGTAAAAATAATCCGGTTTTAGCTACAGGTAAATTAATGCAATTTGTACCCAATGGAAGCACGTATACCTTTTGTAGATATACAGATACCAATTGTATTCTGGTAAGTGTGAATAGAGGAAAAGAAAAAGCTAGCTTGAATAAACAACAACTTGCAGAGCGCATGAATGGCTATACAAAAGCATGGGACCTATTGGCTGAAAAAGAAATTTCATTGGAGCAATTAGAAATTGCACCCAATGAAATTAAAATTATAGCATTAAAGAAATAATTATTTTTTTCTAGCTATTGCTTTCTCAGCAGCAGCAATGATGGCTTCTTTATTTAAGCCATATTTTTCTAGCAATTGCTTAGGTGTTCCACTTTCACCAAAAGTATCCATAACGGCTACATATTCGTGAGGAACAGGATTATGGCGAGCAGCCACATTAGCAATACTATCGCCTAAGCCACCATTTATTTGGTGTTCTTCGGCAGTAACCATACAACCAGTTTTAGCTATAGAAGCAATAACAGCTGCTTCATCTAATGGTTTTATGGTGTGTATATTAATTAATTCAACGGAAATACCTTTCTCTTCTAAGATTCTTGCTGCCTCTACTGCAATCCAAACTAAATGACCGCAAGCAAAAATAGTAACATCTTTTCCGGTTGCTAATACTTGTGCTTTGCCTATTTCGAATTTTTGATCAGGGGCTGTAAAATTTGGCCATTTTGGTCGACCAAAACGCAAATAAGCAGGGCCATGATGTTCTGCTATAGCTATAGTTGCTGCTTTAGTTTGATTATAATCGCAAGGAACAACAACTGTCATGCCTGGCAACATTTTCATCATACCAATATCTTCTAATACTTGGTGTGTAGCGCCATCTTCTCCAAGTGTAAGACCTGCATGAGATGCGCAAATTTTTACATTCTTGTCAGAATATGCAACAGATTGTCTAATTTGATCGTAAACACGAGAGGTAGCAAAGTTGGCAAAAGTAGTAGCAAATGGTATTTTCCCACCAATGGTCAAGCCAGCTGCAACACCTATCATATTTGCTTCTGCGATACCGCATTGCACAAAACGATCAGGAAATTCTTTAATAAAAGCATTTAATTTTAAGGAACCAGCAAGATCTGCTGTAAGCGCCACCAAATTAGGATTGCGGCGACCAGCTTCTAAAATTCCATCTCCGAAACCTGCACGGGTTTCTTTTTCATCTAAGATTTTTATATCGTGTATTGACATAATGCAAAAGTAAAAACTAAATTTTATTATTTAGTAAGAGAATATCCCCATTCTTTCAACCAGGTAATGATTTTAGTTTGGTAGTCTCCTTGTATTAATATTTGTTCTTCTTTAACCGAACCACCCGTACCACATTTGGTCTTCAATTGCTTCCCTAGGGCTTCTAAATCATCCGGAGCGCAAATAAATCCGCTGATAAGCGTCACTACCTTACCAGCTCTTTGTTTTTTGTCTAAAAGCACTCGTAATTTCTGCTCATTTTTAGGTAACGTTTCAGTAGCCGCAGGCGGATCAACATCTTCGAAGAATTGTTGATTGGTACTATACACTAACCCGTCTAATCGAATTGGTTTTTTCTGTGCCATAGGAAAATACTAATACTAATGTTTATTTGTTCATAGTTGCTAAAAACTCTTCATTGTCTTTAGTACCCTTCATCTGATTCATTAAGAAATTCATAGCCTCATCTACATGCATATCGCCAATATGTTTGCGCAATAACCACATTTTATTCCAAACCATTTTATCTAATAATAAATCATCTCTACGCGTAGAAGAAGAAGTAATATCAATAGCAGGGAATATGCGCTTGTTTGCTAATTTTCTATCCAATTGCAATTCCATATTACCAGTACCTTTAAATTCTTCAAAGATGACCTCATCCATTTTAGAACCAGTATCAGTTAACGCCGTTGCAAGAATAGTAAGCGAACCTCCATTTTCTATTTTTCTAGCCGCACCAAAAAACTGCTTTGGTTTTTGCATAGCATTTGCTTCCACACCACCACTCAATACTTTACCTGATGCAGGCGCCACGGTATTATAGGCTCTAGCTAAACGGGTAATGGAATCTAATAAAATCACCACATCATGACCAACTTCAACTAAACGTTTTGCTTTTTGCAAAGCTATTTGCGATACTTTCACATGCTTATCTGCAGGCTCATCGAAGGTAGAAGCAATTACTTCTGCATTCACACTACGTTGCATATCCGTTACCTCCTCTGGGCGCTCATCAATCAACACAATCATCAAATAACACTCTGGGTGATTAGCAGCAATAGCATTGGCTACCTCTTTCAACAACATTGTTTTACCCGTTTTTGGTTGCGCTACAATCAATCCACGCTGACCCTTACCAATTGGAGTAAACAAATCCATAATTCTCGTTCCGTAACTAGAACCATTTGTAAATAAATTTAGTTTTTCGAAAGGGAATAAAGGGGTTAAGTAATCAAAAGGCACACGATCTCTGATTTTATCAGGATGCTTACCGTTAATTGTAGTTACTTTAATAAGGGCAAAATATTTCTCTCCTTCTTTAGGTGGACGCACGGTACCAGTAACGGTATCACCCGTTTTTAATCCAAATAATTTTATTTGAGAAGGTGATACATAAACATCATCCGGCGAACTTAAATAATTATAATCGCTAGATCTTAAAAAACCATACCCATCTTGCATCATTTCTAATACCCCTTCACTATTTACAACACCATCAAACTCAATATTGAAATTACCATAGGTATTTTCTTTAGGCTTTCTATGCTGAAAACCTTGTTGCATAGGCTTTGTACTGGGTGTATCGGAGAATGATAGTTTATCTTCATTTGAAGGTGCTGCTGTTTTTAAATCAGCAGTAGCCTCTGCACTTGTTTTTAACACTAATTCAGGGGTTTCAATTTCGTCTAAAGCACTAATTAATTTTTCGGTGCTCGTTGGCTCCCATGCTTCTTGTTTTATTTCCGCAGGTTGTAATTCTATTAATTCCTCTGTTGGTAGTGTTGAAACACTTTCCTCTTTTGGCCCTTCTTGCATTACTTTTCTGGTTCTTTTTTTCTTTTCGCCAGTCTCTGCACTTTCTTCTTTATCTACTTTTGTTTTTGTTTTCGACTTTTTATTATCAATTTCACTAACTGGATTAGCTTCTGCTTCTTTTTTCTTCTTTGCAGATGGTTTTTGGCTTTTTAAGATAAGCTCTATGTAGGCCTCTTTTGTTGCAGCCTCTTTAACTTCTATTTTTAGATTTTTTATTACATCAAGTAATTCTGGAACGAGCAACTCGTTCAATTGATCTTTTGAATAATGCATGTACTAATTTTTTAAATTCATTGTTTTGAATGCGGGTATTTCGGAACACTAAATAACTACTAAGGGCAGAAATACGAGCGGATTTGTTGAAAAGGAATGTCTGAAGAATGCTTAGACATTGCAAGATTAGTGATTTTTTAGTAGAAAAAAAAGATTTTATACTTTTTTTAATGCTAAATAAGCAGTAGCCATATTTTTGATAGTACTGTCTAAACTTCTGTATTGAAAACCAGGTAAGGCTTTCAATAATTTATCTGTTGCATATACACTTACCGTTTGGGCGCTCTTTGCTGTTTCCTTGGTGATCATAGGCTCTTTCCCTGAAAGTCGACTTTGCCACGTAAAAAGTCTTGCAGCAATTGCACTAACAAAAGAAGATGCTTTAATATAAGGAGGCTTTTTACCCAATGCCTTTGCCATTTTGGTAAACACCTCTAAGAAGCTACTATTCATTGAGCCTACAATAAAACGTTCTTGTTCAATAGTGCTTTCCATAAGTAATAACATGATATCTACTAAATCTTGCACATCTACCCATAGCGTAGCTCCTTGGGTATAAAAAGGAAATTCGCTGGCTACATGGTGCATTAATTTAGAAGAACCTTTATCAAAATTGCCCGCACCTAAAATAACTCCTGGATTAACAACTACTATAGGCAAGCCCTCTGCAGACCCTCGCCAAACTTCCATTTCAGCATAGTATTTACTTTTTCCATAGGTTGATGAAAAGGTGCTTTCTTCCCAAGCTTCTGTTTCATCAATTGCTTTTCTGGCTATAGCAGATCCTCTTAAAGCTGCAATAGAACTTACGAAGACCAATTTTTTCACTTGCTGACGAACAGCCTCATCTACAACATGGGCGGTGCTTTGTATATTGAAATGTAAAATTTCTTCTTTTCTTCTGGCATCATACGAAACGATAGCTGCTGCATGATAAACATGAGTAATACCATCCATAGCTGCTGTTACATCATAAATATCTAACAAATTAGCACACATCCACGTTACATTAGGCAAAGCAATTAATGCTGTACTAGGTGGTGTTTGATGATATAATGCACGCACAATGAAACCTTTTTCGCTTAATGTTTTCACTAAGTGTGAACCAAGAAATCCACTTGCGCCAGTAACTAAAATCATGTAATAAATTTACAAACGCTCAAACTGCCTTAGGAAGCGAACATCATTTTGTGAATACAAACGCAAATCATTGATTTGGAATTTTATTTGTGTAATGCGCTCTACGCCCATACCAAAAGCATATCCACTATACACTTCTGGATCTATATTGAAGTTTTTAAGCATATTTGGATGCACCATACCACAACCTAATATCTCTACCCAACCGGTATGCTTACATAAATTACAACCCGTTCCACCACAAACGGTACAAGAGATATCCATCTCAGCACTTGGCTCTGTAAATGGAAAATAAGATGGTCTGAAACGCACCTTAGTATCTGCACCAAACATTTCGGTAACGAAGAAATATAAAGCTTGCTTAAGATCTGCAAAAGAAACATTTTTATTTACGTACAAACCTTCGCATTGATGAAAAAAGCAATGCGCTCTGGCAGAAATAGTTTCATTGCGATACACACGTCCAGGGCAAATAACACGAATAGGCAATGCCTCTTTTTCTAAAATTCTTGCTTGCACACTTGAAGTATGGGTACGTAATACCCAATCCGGTTGTTGAGAAACATAGAACGTATCTTGCATGTCTCTAGCCGTATGATTTTCTGGCATATTCAAAGAAGTGAAATTATGCCAATCATCTTCTACTTCTGGGCCTGTTGCCACAGCAAAACCAATTTTTTCAAAAATACTTACAATCTGATTTTCAACGATCTTCAAAGGATGACGGGTACCTATTGGCAATTGCGCAGCGGGCAATGTAGTATCTATGGTTTGCTGAGCTGTAGCTTTTGATTGTTGCAAATGCGCATGAGCAGCAAATTTCTCCTCAGCCAATACTTTAAATGCATTCAATAATTGACCTGCATCTTTTTTAAATTCAACGGGTACATTTTTCATTTCAGAAAAAATGCTCTTTACTATACCTTTTGTACCTAAAAATTGAATTCTATATTGTTCTAATTCTGCAGCATTCGAAATTTGAAAATTTTGAATAGCCGCTTCCTGTTCTTTTATAAGTGCTTTAAGCGATTCCATAGTAAACAAAGATACAAGTTTCAAGGAATTGTTTGTTGGAATAAGGACTAAAAAAAGAAAAATAGCCTATTTAACAAATGCCATTCGGAAGCATCAAGAATACCTATTACCTTTACATAGTGGTAATTTCAATGAAGCATACAACTACACCCTATAAATTCATTTTGTTTGCCGGACTGCTCCTATGCCTTTTTTGCAGTTTGCCGAGTGCTTATGCGCAAAGCACTTGGAAATCGAATGCCCTCCTATTACTTCAAAAAAAAGAAATAAAAGCACTTAATAATTGGTGTAAGCAACATATTACTTATGATAATACCTTTCGAGATTCGCTAGATGAAACCTTAAGTATACTAGATAGTAGTAAAAACTATTCGCTAGCCTTAGACATTATCAACAAAGGCATTCAGACTTTCAATTATAAAGATCTTTGGGTAGATAAATATATTTTTGAACAGAAAGAGCTTCTATCAAAACAAGCCAATAGCACTTTGCAAAGTCTTTTAGATTTTATAAATGGTGATGATCTACTTACTACCCAGTTGGCCAATCGATTCTTGTTTTACAATGATGAAATAGGAGCCATTTTAGTGTATGAGCGCGCTATTAGCATTATAAGGAATAATTATGTTTATTTTGGTCCGCTTTCCAAATTATATGCCCGCAACAATCGCATTCCCGAGGCTTTAGAAACTTTATTTAATGGAGGTATTTATTTGCCCAATCAAGCAGAGGAAATTAAAGCAAGC
>JAURLW010000019.1 GCA_030831005.1 Bacteroidota bacterium | reverse complement strand
CGAGGATTTAATAATTCGCTAGGTACATTAGGGCAAGATTGTGGAATTAAAACGCCAAATGTATCATGTGCAGTATAGGCTACATTATTCAATTCGCCGTTTAACGCCGCAGTAATCATAGAACGTGTATGTTTTAAACTCATACGATGACCAGTGCCATAAGCACCACCGCTCCAGCCGGTATTGATCAACCATACATTAACTTCTGGATGCTCAGCTAATTTTTTACCTAACAAATCTGCATATTTCGTTGGATGTAAAGGTAAGAATACGCGACCAAAACAAGCAGAGAAGGTAGTTTGAGGTTCTGTAATACCTACTTCTGTGCCAGCAACTTTTGCGGTGTATCCACTGATGAAGTGATACATAGCTTGTTCAGTAGTTAATTTAGAGATAGGAGGTAAAATGCCAAATGCATCACAGGTTAAAAAGAAGATATTCTTTGGATTGCCTCCATAAGAAGGCGTTTTTGCGTTGTCAATATGATCGATAGGGTATGCAACGCGAGTATTTTCAGTAATAGATCCATCAGCAAAATTAACACTGTTGGTACCTTCGTTAAATACGATATTTTCTAATAAAGCGCCTGGTTTGATAGCCTTGTAGATTTGAGGCTCTTTTTCAGCGCTTAAATCGATACATTTTGCATAACAACCACCTTCAAAATTGAATACTGAACCTTTAGCCCATCCATGCTCATCATCTCCAATTAAGGCGCGATTAGGATCAGCACTTAAGGTTGTTTTACCCGTTCCAGAAAGACCGAAAAATAAGGCTACATCTCCATCTTTACCTTCATTGGCAGAGCAATGCATAGATAATACACTGTGTTCGTGCGGTAAAACAAAGTTTAATACCCCAAAAATTCCTTTTTTCATTTCTCCGGTATAGCCACTTCCGCCAATTAAAATGATTTTTCTGGTAAAGTTGACAATTGTGAAATTTGCTTGTCGAGTACCATCTACAACTGGATCTGCTTGGAAAGATGGCGCTTGAACGATTATCCAATCAGGATTTTGAGATTGAATTTCTTCTGCCGTAGGTCTCAAAAACAAGTCATTACAGAATAAGTTTGCCCACGGAGTTTCGTTAATTACTCGGATATTTAAACGAAAAGCAGGATCTGCACATGCATATGCATCTCTAACCCATAACTCCTTGCCTGACAAGTAATTACAAACTTTTGTATAAAGAGCATCAAAAGCTTGAGCATCAAAAGGAATATTAACATCACCCCAATCAACGGTATTTTCTGTTATAGCGTCTTTTACGGTAAATTTATCTTTAGGAGAACGACCAGTGAATTTGCCAGTGTTTACGCACAAAGCATCTAAATCGTTTAATACACCTTGATTGAGTTCAAGAGTTTTAGCTGTTAATGCTGCTGAACTTAGGTTCCAATTTGCAATAGCTGCGTTAATACCCAAGTCTATCAAAGAAGCGTTTGGGTTTTTAATTCCGTTTTCTTGCATAAAAATCGATTTCGTTTGATGTTGAAATAAAGCGCTAAAGTACAAACTTAGTTTTCTTTAGCAATTACTTTAGGCCTTAAAATGATTAATATCATATTTTAAAGATTTTTAATAAAATTAAGGATTTTAAAGGGAATATTTTATAGCATCTATTTTTGAAAATCAAATAATACACTATATCTTTGCGCAAAATTTGAGGGCTTAACGTATACTTCCAATTACATTTTTATAGCATATTTGAATAGCAATGACGGGTAAAAAATATTTATATTTAGTAGGTTTAGCATGTACACTTTTAATGGTTCTTCCATTTGCAAAGTCTTTTGCACAAGAGCATGTAGCTGAGGCAAAAGTTGAAACAAAGGAAGAAGCTTCCAAGTTTAATGCTTCTGAAATCATCTTTGGTCACGTTAGTGATGCACATGACTGGCATTTCTTTAGTGTTGGAGAACATCACGTAAGTTTACCATTACCTATTATCATTTATAGCAAAACAAAAGGTCTGTCGATATTTAGCTCAGCGAAATTTGGACATGAAGAGCATAGAGAAGTGCACAATGGATATACCCTAGACGAGCACAATAAAATTGAATCAGAAGATAAAAGCGAATCGTTTTATGATCTTTCTATCACCAAGAATGTTTTATCAATGTTGATTGGTGTGGTTTTATTATTGATCATCATGTTAAATGTTGCAAAGAAATACAAACAAAACGGCGCACATGTAGCACCTTCAGGATTTCAAAATGCATTAGAGCCGGTGATTATGTTTGTAAGAGATGATGTTGCTAAACCAACATTAGGTGCAAAGTATCAAAAATATATGCCATTATTATTAACCTTATTTTTCTTTATATGGATTAATAATATGTTAGGTTTATTACCTGGTGGTGCTAATTTTACGGGTAACATTACTGTTACTGCTTGCTTAGCTTTAATCTCGTTTATTATTTTACTAATCAATGCCAATAAACACTTCTGGGGACACTTATTAAATCCTCCTGGAGTTCCATTGCCAATTAAATTTTTATTAGTACCAATAGAAATCATGTCTTTATTTATCAAACCTATTGCATTAGCAATTCGTTTGTTTGCTAATATCTTAGCAGGGCATATTATTATATTGAGTATTATCTCTCTCATCTTTATCTTCAGTAAAATGGGCCAAAACCCAGCTGCAGGATATGGATTTTCAATCGTTTCTTTAGCCTTTTCTATATTTATGTTCTTTTTAGAATTGATGGTTGCTGCTATCCAAGCATTCATCTTTACTAATTTAACAGCCGTATTTATCGGTCAGGCAATTGAAGATGGTCATGGTCACGAAGAGCACGATCATCATCATGAAGAAGCAACAGCGTAGTATTTTTTAATTTTAAAACCATAACAACATGTCAATGTTAAACACAATTTTATTGGAAGCATCTATGGGTGCTGGTCTTGGCGCAATCGGCGCTGGTATTGCTGCATTAACAGCTGGTATCGGTATCGGTCAAATTGGTAAAGGTGCGGTAGAATCTATCGCTCGTCAACCAGAAGCTGCTGGAGATATCCGTGCAAACATGATTTTGACTGCAGCCTTTGTAGAGGGTGTTGCTCTTTTCGGTGTTATTGCTGGATTATTAGCAGTAGTTGCGTAATCAACCACATTACAAGCAGCTAATGCAAAGGGCTGAGGCTGCTTGTTAATTTTAAATGTATCGTATCTAATTATTTAGATTCAAAATTATATAAAATGGAATTATTAAAACCCGCATTAGGATTGTTTTTTTGGGCATTATTGGCCTTTATGATCGTGTTTTTGATCTTGAAAAAATTTGCTTGGAAACCAATTCTAAACATGTTGAATGAGCGTGAAACCGGTATTGCAAATGCTTTGCAAACGGCTGAAAAAGTGAAAGGCGAAATGAGCGCTATGAAAGCTGAAAATGAGCAATTAATGAAGCAAGCTCATGAAGAGCGTTCTGCAATGCTTAAAGAAGCTAAAGAGATTAAAGAGAAAATGATTACAGATGCTAAAGAATTAGCAAAAACAGAAGCTAATAAAATAATCTTAGATGCTCAAGATCAAATTAATCGTTCTAAGATGGCGGCTATCACAGAAGTGAAAAACGAAATCGGTTTACTTTCTGTTGCTGTTGCTGAGAAAATTCTTCGCAATCAATTGAGTCAAGATAGCGCACAAGATGCCTATGTAAAAAAATTAACAGAAGAAATTAAAATGAACTAATTGTTCGTTTAGAAAAATATAAAGCATGCAACAATCAAGATTAGCCGTACGATATGCCAAATCATTATTAGATTTAGCTACTGAACAAAAAAGTGTAGACGCTTTGTTTGCCGACATGCAATGCGTATTTAATACGTGTAAAAATAATGTTGAATTGCTTCAAGTATTGAACAGCCCAATTATTCATGCCGATAAGAAAATAGCTATTTTATCAGCTATTTTTAATGCTACTATTCAGCCGATCACCCAATCTTTTATAGCCTTAATTGTAAAAAAGGGTAGAGAAGCTAAATTATATGAAATTAGCGCTGCATTTATAGCTTTAGTTAAGGAATTAAAACAAATTAAAACCGTTAAAATTACTACTGCTTCAGCTATCAATGATTCAATAAAACAACAATTAGCAACTAAAATAGCTGCTGGTTTTGAAGGTAAAACAGTAGAATTAGAAACAGCAATGAATGCTGATTTAATTGGTGGTTTTGTAATTGAAATGGATGATAAATTGTACGATGCAAGTATTCGCAAAGAACTTAATGATATCAAAAATCAATTTACTAACAACAGCTATATCAGTAAAATATAACAAACATAAATTTTAAAAATTTCTTAATTTAATAAACATACAATTATGGTTGAGATTAAACCGGATGAGATATCAGCGATACTCAGACAACAATTAAGCAACGCTAACACAGAAGCAAGTTTAGAAGAAGTAGGTACCGTATTGCAAGTTGGTGACGGTATTGCTCGTGTTTATGGTCTTACTGGCGTTCGTCAAGGGGAGTTAGTTTCTTTTGAAAACGGCGTAAAAGCAATCGCATTAAACCTTGAAGAAGATAATGTTGGGGTTGTATTAATGGGTGATAGTGCTGGTATTAAAGAAGGCGCAACAGTTCGTAGAACAGGTCAAATCGCATCTATTAAAGTAGGTGAAGGAATGGTTGGCCGTGTAGTAAATACATTAGGAGAGCCAATTGATGGCAAAGGTCCAATTGCTGGTGAATTATATGAAATGCCTTTAGAGCGTAAAGCACCAGGTGTTGTATTCCGTGAGCCAGTAAAAGAACCATTACAAACTGGTATCAAAGCTATTGATGCGATGATTCCAATTGGTCGTGGTCAACGTGAGTTGGTTATCGGTGACCGTCAAACAGGTATATCTGCTATCTGTATTGATGCAATCATCAATCAAAAAGAATTTTACGAAGCAGGAAAACCTGTTTATTGTATCTATGTAGCAATTGGTCAGAAAGCATCTACCGTTGCTCAAGTAATGAAAACATTAGAAGATAATGGTGCATTACCATACACTATTATCGTATCTGCAGCTGCAGCTGATCCAGCTCCATTGCAGTTCTTTGCTCCATTTGCTGGTGCTGCTATTGGTGAGTTCTTCCGTGATACTGGTCGTCCTGCATTAGTAGTATATGATGATTTATCTAAACAGGCGGTAGCTTATCGTGAGGTATCACTTTTATTACGTCGCCCTCCTGGACGTGAAGCATATCCTGGTGACGTATTCTATTTACACAGTCGTTTATTGGAGCGTGCTGCAAAAGTTATTAATAACGATGCATTAGCTAAAACAATGAATGATTTACCAGAATCAATCAAGCATTTAGTAAAAGGTGGTGGTTCATTAACCGCGTTACCAATTATCGAAACACAAGCTGGTGACGTATCTGCTTATATCCCTACTAACGTAATTTCTATTACTGACGGACAAATTTTCTTGGAATCTAACTTGTTTAATGCGGGTATCCGTCCTGCTATTAACGTAGGTATCTCTGTAAGTCGTGTGGGTGGTAGTGCGCAAATTAAATCAATGAAAAAAGTAGCAGGTACTTTAAAATTAGACCAAGCTCTTTTCCGTGAGTTAGAAGCGTTTGCTAAATTTGGTGGTGATCTAGATGCGGCTACTAAAAACGTAATCGATAAAGGTGCTAGAAACGTTGAGATTTTAAAACAACCTCAGTTTACTCCATATAGCGTAGAAAAACAAGTTGCGATTATTTATTTAGGAACAAATAACATGATTCGTGAAGTGCCGGTAAAAAATGTACGTGCATTTGAAGAAACATTTATTAATGAATTAGAAACTAAAATGCCTGAATTATTGCTTGAATTCAAGAAAGGTAATTTACCTGAAGATGGATTAGCTAAAATGAAAGCTTTAGCTGATTCTTTAATTCCTCAGTTTAAAAACTAAGCATTGCAATCAAAATATAAAGGGCTACAACAGTAGCCCTTTTTTTTATTTCTTTAGTCCAATTTCTCTGAGACGCTCGTCTAAATATTGCGCAGCATTATAATCTTCATATTGTTTCGGATGGGCATCGCTGATACAGCTAGGTAAGCACGCTAATGACATAGTGCCTTTGGGATGTAAGAAAAATGGAATGGAATAGCGGTGGGTATGCCACTTTTCTTTAGGTGGATTGACAACTCTATGGGTTGTAGATTTTAAACGATTATTAGTCAACCGTTGAAGCATATCACCTACATTAACTACAATTTGATCATCACTGGATTGTACGTTTACCCATTCTTCTTGTTTGTTTAAAACTTGCAAGCCTTCTGCCGATGCACCTACTAATAGGGTAATTAAGTTAATATCTTCATGTTGCTCAGCTCGTATAGATGATTTGGGCTCTTGTGTGATAGGAGGATAATGAATGGCTCTAAGTATAGAATTGCCATTGTGTATTTCTGGAGCAAAGAAATCTTGATCTAAATTTAAAAAAAGTGCAATGGCTTCTAGAAGAGCTTTCCCACTTTTTTCAAAAGAGCGATAGGCTTGTTCTAAAGTAGCGGTAAATTCTGGTAGTTCATTTACAAAAACATTATCAGGATAAAACTCTTCTACTTTTTCACCATCTTCAATTTTTTGACCAAACTGAAAGAACTCTTTCAAGTCAGGCGCATCAAATCCCTTTGCATGTTCTCTGCCAAAAGAAGTATAACCTCTTTGTCCGGCAAGCTCTATTTTTTCATATTGTTTTTTTTGATTTTCAGTTAGGCTAAAGAAAGCCTCAACTTGCTCATATAATTTTTTGATCAGTGTTTGAGGTATGCCATGATTGACCACAGCAACAAAACCCACTTCTTCATAGGCCGTACCGAGCGCATGTACAAACTTAGTTTTATCTGCTTCGTTACCCTGAGTGTATTGACTTAAATCTACAACTGGAATCGTATTCATAAAATTAGATTTGGTATAAATATATATAAATTCGAGTAAATTAAATATGCATTAATAAATACTATATTTACAATTTAAATAGATATTCATGAAAAAGATTACCTTATTTACCATGAGTCTTGCAGCTACAATGTGGATTGCTTGTTCTCCTTCCTCAACTGAAAAAGCTGCGGAAACTACTGGTTACGATTCTACTTTTGTAGTGGAAGCAGAAGCATTTGCAGATTTACAAATGCTTCGATACGAAGTACCAGGTTTTAATCAATTATCCTTACAGCAAAAGCAATTAGCTTATTATTTATATGAAGCTGCTTTGAGCGGAAGAGATATTATTTACGATCAAAAAAGTAAATATGGTTTGTTGGTAAGAAAAACTATTGAAGCTATTTATGAACATTATAAAGGCGACAAAAACGATGCTTCTTGGAAACAATTTGAAGAGTATTGTGGACGCGTATGGTTTAGCAATGGTAATTATCATCATTATAGCAATGAAAAGTTTATTCCTGCATGCAACTTTGAATATTTTCAAAACTTAGTGCGTATAACGCCTAACAATGCACTGCCATTGAATCAAGGAGAAACGGTCGATGCCTTTATTAATAGAATTCAACCGATTTTATTCGATGCTAATTTTATGCCTAAATGTGTAGACCTTAGAGCAGAAGTTGACAATATCGCTAACTCAGCAAATAATTATTATGAAGGTGTAACACAGAAAGAAGTAGAAGCTTTTTACGCTTTAAAAGATACAAAAGGTAATGCGCCAAGTTGGGGGTTGAACAGCAAAATCGTTAAAGAAAATGGTCAGCTTGTAGAACGCATTTGGAAAGTAGGTGGTATGTATGATAAATCCATTGCTCAGATTGTTTATTGGTTAGAAAAAGCTACGGGTGTAGCAGAAAATGAACAACAAAAAAAATCATTACAACTATTAGTAGATTTTTACAAGACAGGCGATTTAAAAATATTTGATGATTATAGTATTGAATGGGTGCATGATACAGCAAGTAGTATCGATGTAGTCAATGGTTTTATTGAAGTGTATTTAGATGCAATTGGTAAAAAAGGAAGTTTCCAAAGTATGGTATCTATGAAAGATAAAGAAGCTACAAAACGCATTGCAGCGATAGCTGCAAAAGCACAGTGGTTTGAAGATAATTCTCCATTAATGCCTGAGCACAAGAAAAAACAAGTGAAAGGTATAACAGCAAAAGCTATTACTACAATTGTAGAAAGCGGAGATAACGCACCTTCAACACCCATCGGTGTAAATCTACCAAATGCAGATTGGATAAGAAAAGAATATGGTTCTAAATCCGTCTCTTTAAGCAATATTATTCACTCTTACAATGTGAATAGTAGTAAAAGTGGTATGCTAGATGAATTTGTTATAGATGAAACGGTAAAAAATAGATTAAAAAAATATGGTGCTTTAGCAAGTGATTTACATACTGATATGCATGAGTGTATTGGTCATGCTAGTGGGCAAATTAATCAAGGTGTAGAAACGCCAGATAAAACGCTTAAGAATTATGCATCTTGTTTAGAGGAAGCGCGTGCAGATCTTGTAGGTTTGTATTATATCATGGATAAAAAATTAGTTGAGATTGGCGTAGCAGAAAGTGAAGAAGTAGGCAAAGCGGGTTATGATCAATATATGATGAATGGACTCATGACTCAATTGACGAGATTGAAACCAGGAGAAAAATTAGAAGAAGCGCATATGCGCAATCGCCAATTGAATGCTCGTTGGGTATTTGAAAAGGGTAAACAAGATAAAGTTGTAGAGTTGGTTAAGGTTAATGATAAAACCTATGTACGTATTAATGATTACAATAAACTTCGTGTTTTATTTGGACAACTACTAAGAGAAATCCAACGCATAAAATCAGAAGGCGATTACAAAGCAGCTAGGGCTTTAGTAGAAACCTATGGCGTACAAGTAGATCCTGTTTTGCATAAAGAAATTATTGGTCGCTATGCCACCTTAGGCATTAAGCCCTATAGAGGCTTTATTCAGCCGGTGCTGGAGCCAGTATTGGAAGGCGATAAAATCATTGATGTGAAAGTTACATATCCAACATCTTTCTTCCAGCAAATGATGGATTATAAAAAGAAGTATAGTTATTTACCAATTATAAATTAATTAAATACCTTTGCATTAAAATTATAAACACATGAAAAAACAAGTAGCTGTCTTTTTATTAGCGCTAATGCCATTATTTGTTGAAGCTCAAAATGAAACAAAGAAAATTGATCTTACTCTCTCCTTAACAGGTAATATTTATCAAGGAGACTTGACACCATCAATTTTAGGTAGTACAAAAGATCTTAAACCAGGTTTTTCTGGCATGTTAAGATATCAGGTAAAAGATGATAGGGTTTATTTAAGAGGCTTGTTGAATGTTGCTAGTTTAAAAGGTGATGATGCTCAATTCACTGATCCAGAATGGAGTAAGAATAGAAATTATAGCTTTACAAGTTCTGTAATCGATGTTGCCGCTATGATAGAGTATAACTTAAATAAAGATGATAAAAAGTTTCAACCTTTTTTTAGCTTCGGTTTCGGTTTTGCTAAAATAAATCCAATTAAAGATGCAAGTAAAATCGATACAAATTATTATGCTCCATCTTCACAGGAGCAATTGGGCTTAATTAAAGAAAAGTCAATTACTCAGCCAAAATTAATCATTACCATTCCTGTTAGTGTAGGATTTAGATATAAAATTAATACAAACGCTTATTTATTTTTAGAAGCTTGTTATAGATCATGTTTATCTGATTATCTTGATGGCTTTAGTCAATCAGTTAGTTCTCAAAAATTTGATGGCTATTCTGTTTATTCATTGGGTTATACTTTTAAATTGAAAGGATATAGTAAAAAATAATTGCTTAAATTTTT
>JAURLW010000018.1 GCA_030831005.1 Bacteroidota bacterium | reverse complement strand
ATTTTAAATATAACATCTATGTGGTTGTAATAGAGTACCCATAAAGCAAGTTCACTGCAAATAATTACGGCTAAGGTTTGAGCACTTGCGATCATAATACTCAGACTTATGCTTCCGTAGGACAACTTTTTTGTTAAGGATAAAATACGAGCCGGATAATCTCCAATTCTATTGGGTGTTATAAACGATGCGGCTTGTCCAAGCATAATACTCTTTGCAGACTGTTTCCAGGAAATAATATGTTGAGTGTCAATTACTAATTTCCATTTTATTATTTCTAAGCCAGTAGATATAAATAGTAGCAAGATCACTATGTATAATTCAGCATCGTTTTTTTCTATAAATTCACCAAATGATTCACTTGTTAAGGTGGTATTAGATGCAATAACGTAGACAATGTGGCTTATTAGGGCTATGCCAATAAATAAACCAATAATAGTTTTGACTACTTGTTTGCTAAATTTCATGATCTCGTAAAAGCGAAATAAAAACAATTTACATTAAAAAGTATAGCTAAAAAAATCTTACTTTGTAGTGCCATTAATTTTAACATAATCATTGAAAACAAACGATAAAATAATTTTAGGTATTGACCCGGGAACATTAGTCATGGGTTATGGTATTATTAAAATAAGTAAGCAAAAAATTAGCTTATTAGAAATGGGTGTACTACAATTGTCTAAGTATGATGATCATGCCTATCGATTGCAATTAATTTTTCAGAAAATGGAACAATTAATTAAGCATCATACACCAACTGATGTAGCTATTGAAGCGCCTTTCTTTGGGAAAAACGTGCAAAGTATGCTCAAATTAGGTAGGGCTCAAGGCGTAGCAATTGCAGCTGCTATGATACATAATCTAGAAGCTGTAGAATACGCACCTAGAAAAATAAAACAAGTTATTACCGGTAAAGGAAATGCAAGTAAAGAACAAGTGTGGACTATGTTGCAACGCACCTTAAATATGAAAGATGATATCCGTTTTATGGATGCTTCAGACGCCGTTGGTGTTGCCTTATGTCATTATTACCAAGACAAAGCTAGTCAGTTATTAAATCAACAGGCTTCAACAACCAAACCTATCAAGTTAAAAAAGCCGTCTACTAAAATGTCCGATTGGTCTACTTTCGTAAACCAAAATCCGGATAGAATTAAGTAATGACCAATAAATCCATAAGATTATTAATGTTAGTAGCCTTTTTAGGGGCTATTGGTATTATTATAACTCAGACTTATTGGGTTAGAAAAGCATATCAATTACAAGAGAAAGAATTTGAACTAAAGACTAATCTTGCATTGCGCAATGTAGCTAGTAATATTGCTGAGTTAAAGCATATACAGTTACCTATTTATAGCCCTGTAGAGCAAATTTCGCCTGATTTTTATATCGTTCAAATTAACGTTCAAGTTGAAAAAGAAGTGCTAGCTCATTTTCTGCAAGCCTCATTTACTAAACAGAATATTACAACTAACTTTTGGTATGGTTTATATGATTGTATGAGTGATACTGTACAATATGCGGCATACATAAATATGCAAGGTAATGTCATTGATGATATTCCATCTGCATCATTTAAGAAATTAAAAAAATTAAATTATCATTTTGCCGTTTATTTTCCCAATAGAAAACACTTTCTCTCTCAGCAATTAAGCGTTTGGATTGTATCTACTATAGTATTGATTTTTATACTCATTTTACTGACCTATCTTCTATTTATAATTTTAAAACAAAAAAGACTGTCTGAGATACAGAAAGACTTTGTAAATAATATGACTCATGAATTTAAAACTCCTTTAGCTAGTATTCAATTGTCTGCGGATGTTTTAAAGAATCCTACCATATTGCTTAACGAACAACGATTACTCAATTATGCTACCATTATCTCTACGGAAGCTAAGCGGCTTTCGCATCAAGTAGAACGAGTTTTGCAAATGGCTCAAGGGAATAAAGGAGAAATACAATTAAGTAAAAGTCTTTTTGTTTGGCAAACCTTAATTAAGGAAACCTTGTCTTCTTTCGATCAGGCTATAGCACTAAAAATAGCAACTATTAACTTAGACTTGCCTACAACACCTATTTCTTACTTTGGTGATCAGTTACATTTGAGAAACTGTATCAGTAATTTAATCGATAATGCACTAAAATACACTGAAACAGAGCCTGTTATTACTATATCTATTGGCATATCACAACAGCTAACAATTACTGTTGAAGATAATGGTATAGGAATAAACAAAAATGATCAAAAGCTATTATTTAAAAAATTCTATCGGGTAAATACTGGTAATATTCATAATGTGAAAGGGTTTGGATTGGGTTTAAGTTATGTTCGGCTAATCATTAATGCGCATAATGGACGTATTGAATGTGAAAGTGATTTAGGAAAAGGCACAAAATTTGTAATATACTTACCTATAACTAATTAATGATATGAATACAAAAGCAAACATATTATATGTTGAGGATGATTCTTCGCTAAGCTTTGTAATTAAAGACAATTTAGAAGAAAACGGTTATACTGTTGTTCATTGCGCAGATGGTGAGTCTGCTTGGCAGCAATTTATGAAACATACCTTTGATTTATGTTTATTAGATGTAATGCTTCCTAAAAAAGATGGATTTGCATTGGCTACACAAATAAGAAAAAAGAATGCATTGATTCCTATAATTATGCTAACGGCAAAGAATATGGATGAAGATAAAATTCATGGTTTCAAGACTGGGGTAGATGACTACATAACAAAACCTTTCAATATGCAGGAATTGTTATTAAGGATGGAAGTCTTTTTAAAACGAACAAAAATCGATTCCAATGTATTTCCTTCAAAAGTTACAATAGGAAGTATTGTATTCCATTACGAAGAGCTAGAACTTAAAACCTTAGAGGGAATTATTCAGCTTACGCAGAAGGAAGCTGACTTGTTAAAGTATTTTAGTCTGCATGTAAATCAAACCCTTAAGCGAGAAGACATTCTACTTAGTGTATGGGGAAAAGATGATTATTTTTTAGGTAGAAGCATGGATGTGTTCATCACGAAATTAAGAAAACATCTTAAAGCAGATCCAAGCATTGAAATACAAACAATTCATGGAAAAGGTTTTAAATTCCTTGTATAAGCCACTTAAATAAAAAAATTATACCTATTTTTAATTCTAATTTTAATGTTATGTTCAAGAAAATTCTATTTATTTGTTTTCCAGTTTGTTTATTAATACTTAGTTCTTGTACAGAACCTTTTTGTGATTGCATTACAGATACTGACTATTCAAATTCTACTATTTCGAAGCCAAGATCAGCCATTCAATTAATTTATACAGAATTAAAAAATAATTTAACTAACGCAACTATTAAATTATCAGATGATGGAAAAAGTGTTCGTATTCTGATACCGGAAGTACTTTTTTTCAAAACAAATGTTGCCTCTGTGCCTGTAGTAGACACTATAATTGATGTTTTGTCTGTATCGCTTAAAAAATACGATCAGATACAGGTAGTTTCTAGTGGTCATACGGA
This sequence comes from Bacteroidota bacterium, assembly GCA_030831005.1. Taxonomy (GTDB): domain Bacteria; phylum Bacteroidota; class Bacteroidia; order Chitinophagales; family Chitinophagaceae; genus CAIWHF01. Next base: position 10,768 of record JAURLW010000018.1, on the reverse strand, counting down.
TACTAAAGGAACTGATGCTCATAATGAGCAATTATCTAAAGCAAGAGCTGAAACAGGTAAAATGCTTTTAGTAAATAAAGGTGTAGCTGAAAGTAGAATCGAAACAAAATGGTATGCAGATACAGATCCTATTGCTACTAATGAAACAGAGGTTGGTAGAGCGCAAAATAGAAGAACGGAATATATTTTATATCAAAAATAAAATTTACATCTATTATTTAAAAAGCGAACCTAGGTTCGCTTTTTTTATTTCTTCCACTTACTTTGATTGATATGCTGAATTTGTATAATCACATCATACTTACTTTTGATATAACTAGCCATTTTCTCGGTAGCATATACCGATCTGTGTTGTCCACCGGTGCAACCAAAATTAATACTCAGATGTTCAAAACCTCTATGCATATAATCTTCTATACTAATGGACACTAAAGAAAAGGCATCATCTAAAAAGGCAAGCATATTCGTTTCTTCTTCCAAGAATTGCTTTACACCTATATCTAAGCCACTTTGTGTTTTATATATTTCTTGTCTACCTGGATTTAAAATACCTCTACAATCAAAAACAAAACCGCCTCCATTGCCATGTTCGTCTTTAGGAATGCCATTTTCTTTATACGAAAAGCTATTTAATTCAATGGTTAACTTTTGTTTATGCTGTGTGGTGATGGTTTGAAATCTTTTTTGGATAGCTTCACTGCAAAGGGTCTCAAGTAAAGAGCGTAATTCTGGATAGGCAGGTAAAGATGGATTATCGGAAAGGAAACTTTCTAGGTTTTTCAATGCAGGCGCTATGCTTGAAATAAAGTGCGGTTTTTTTTCTATCAGACCTCTAAATCCATAAGCACCTAATACTTGCAATAAACGCAATAATACAAATTGTAAATATCCTCTTCTAAAATGCATTTCATCCATTTTAGAAATAGGAAGTGCATTCATACTTTGGATATAGCCATTTAATAATTCTTCTTTCCACTTATTGGGCAATTGTGCTTTTGCTTGCCATAATAACGATGCTATATCATATTGTGCCGGTCCTTGCATACTACCTTGGTAGTCAATCAAATACAATTTGCCTTCGTGCACCATTATATTTCTACTCTGAAAATCTCTGTACATGAGCATTTGCGGCTGCACTCTACCTAAATCTTTAGATAGCTCTTCCATTTCGCTAATTAAAAGCTGTTTGTTATAAAACACTTTTTGCATATCAGCGAAATAGTATTTAAAGTACATGAGGTCTTGAAAAATTGCTTTCTCATCAAACTGCTGTGTAGAAAAACATTGTTTGTAATCTACTTCTCTACCAGCTAGCCATTGTACTTTAGCTAGAATTTCTAAACTATTATGAAATTGTTTTTTTACCTCTTCTGTTAACCCTTCTTTCATCAACAAATCAAACAAGGAGGTATTTCCTAAGTCTTGTTGTAAATACGTTTTTCGATCCTTACCTTTTCTGTATAGAACAGGGATTGAAATATTATGTTTCTTAAATAACTCAGTAAAATAAAAATAAGTATTGTTTTCTGCTGTATTCGGATTATAGGTTCCAATAGCAGAGTGCTTATCATTACTCAGTCTAAAGTATCTTCTATCAGAGCCGGAAACGGGCAATGATTCGATAGTGTTTGCTTCACTTTCAAATTCTTGTTCAAATAATTTTTTCAGTTGGTCTACAATGGTGCTTGTGCTTACGGTCTTAGTCATGTTATATTTACGGTACTATATTAAAATAATTACTTGTGTTGTTTTGATAAATTTCAGTCCATTTATCTATGTTTAAATTAATTACGAATACATCAGCTGTTTCAAGTTCTTTGAAAATAGGTGTTTGTATTAAGCTATTTACAAATTCGCTTATGCCAGGGTTATGCCCTATCAAACAAAGCGTTGCTATTGAATTATCCGTTATGGCAATAGCATCATACAGGTATGATGCGCTACATAAATAAAGCTGATCATCGGCTTCCATAGCCATTTTTTGTCCTAAATGAGAAACTAAAATTTCTGCCGATTGTTTAGTTCGTTTTGCTGCACTATAAAGAACTTTATCAATTTTTATTGCTTGTATCGATATTTTTTTAGCTATCGATTCTATTTGTTTTATTCCAAATGCGCTCAATTCTCTTTCGAAGTCTTTATGGTGACTCTCAGCTTGAGCATGACGTATTACAACTAATTGCTTAATCATGCTTTTTGTAATATTGAAGACGTGTACTTGTGCCGTCAAATACCGCATAGCTATCAAAACGAATCCAATCGCCTAAATTGATATAAAGGCTTCGGTCACTAATTGGATATTCTAATGCTAAATGTCGATGTCCAAAGATAAAATAATCAAAATGATTTTTTTCTATTGTGGACTTACAAAACTGTACTAACCATTCTTTTTCTGCTCCTTGAAATTCTTCTTCCCTGCCATCACCGTGTTTGGGGCCTAATTGACTAAACCAATTAGCAATAGCAATACCAGTGTCTGGGTGAATTCTTCTATACAACCATTGCAATATCTTGTTGGTCATTATCTTCTTAAGGAATTTATATCCCTTATCACTAGGTCCTAAGCCGTCGCCATGACCTATATAAAATTTTTTTTGATTGTAGCTGCGTACTATGGGTTGGTGATGAACAGGAATATCTAATTCAGATTGAAAATAATCTCGCATCCATAAATCATGATTTCCTGTAAAAATTTCAATTTGAATACCTTGATCTTTCAATTGTGCTAATTTTCCTAGAAAACGAATATAACCTTTTGGCACTACCTGTTTATATTCAAACCAAGCATCAAATAAATCACCTACTAAAAATATCGTATGTGCTTTAGGTGCAATTTCATCTAACCAAGCACATAATTTTTGTTCTCTTAATATACTGGAACTTCTATTGGGTATTCCCAAGTGAAAATCAGAGGCAAAATAGATATGTTTACCCTCAGGTATTTGCATGGTTTATATAGCGGTTTATTTGTATGCAAGTTACTTCAAAAAAATCACTAAAAATTGTTATTATTTTTTGAATAGTATAAAAAATGATTACTTTAGAGTACACAAATGTTTGTGCATATTTAAAAACATTATTCATCAATTAAAAAAACAAGCTATGCTAAAAATGACGCTTATCGGCCACATTGGCCAAGATGCCACCAACACAGATGTAAATGGCAAAACAGTAACTAATTTTTCTGTTGCTCATACAGAAAAATACAAAGACAAAAACGGTGTGGAACAAAAAAATACTACCTGGGTAAACTGTAGTATGTGGGAGCGTGAAAAATTAGCCCCTTATTTAAAAAAAGGTACGCAAGTATTTATTGAAGGTACCCCAGATGCACGTGCATACCAAAGCAAAGATCAAGAATTGAAATCGAGCTTAGATTGCAGAGTACAAACCATTCAATTATTGGGAGGTCCTCGAAAAGAAGGAGAATCAAGTGCTGCAGATGCGCATGACGATTTACCATTCTAAAATCGCTCTTCTATGCCCAATCCAAAAAGGGCATAATCGTATTTAACAGGATCAGAACTACAAAACTGACGAAGCTTTGCTGTAAGTAATGTTGCAGCTTGCCAGTCAGTTTTTTTTGTTTCTAATAAACCAAAACGATTAGCTACACTTGCCACATGCACATCCAAAGGGCAAATTAGTTGTTTCATTTTTAAGGTCTTCCAAATTCCAAAATCCACACCTGCTGCATCTTTTCTTACCATCCAACGTAAATACATATTAATACGTTTACAGGCACTTTTTTTGGCAGGACTAGCGAGGTGCTTTTTTGTTCTATGGGGATGATCTATAGAGAAGAACGCATTATGAAAATGAATTAGAGCATTACATACATCGGCTTCTTGTTCAATATTTGGACTTATAAACATGCTTTCTAAACTATCATATTGGACATAATGCAGATGAAGTCGTTCAATAAAATAAAGCAAGTCGGTAGCATTAAAAGTTCTATGCGCAAACAGCAACATCTTTTTTAGATCGTGTTCTGTATGATGCAGTATAAAGGCATGTGGATCATTGTCCATCCAAGTTAGTAGCTTATTGCAACTATTGATAATACTCTTTCTATTACCCCAAGCTAAAACAGCGGCAAACAAGCCTGCAATTTCTATATCTTGTTTTTTGCTAAATTGATGTGGAATTGTGATCGGATCTGCTGTAATAAAATCAACCTGGTTATATAATTTAACCCGGTTGTCTAATAGTGCTTTTAATTGCTCATCCGAAATTTGCATTAAAATATGCCTAAAAATTTATTTCTTAATACGCGAACTTTTAGCATTCTAACATCTACATTTGGTCTATCTGTAGCGTTTCTAGCAAGTTGGGCAATGGTATCTACCACTTCCATACCTTTTGTAACTTCTCCAAAAACTGTATAGTTGCCATCTAAAAAAGGTGTGCCTCCTTGCGTAGTATAAATTTTTCTTTGTACATCACTAAATATACGATTCGTTTTTGTACTAATGGTATTCAGTTGTTCTTCAGTAACAACTTTACCTACAACAATATAAAATTGACAAGCACTTGATTTTTTTTCAGGATTATTATCTCTCGCCATTCCCAATGCACCTCTTTTATGATAGTTAACAGCATTAATTTCTGCAGGTACTAAATAGCTCAAATCACCATCACCTAATTGTTTTTCAGGGCCAGCATGTTTAGAGTCCGGATCGCCTCCTTGAATTACAAATGAAGGTATTACTCTATGAAATAAGGTGCTATCAAAATAATGTTCTTTGCATAGTTTTACCAAATTGGCTGTGTGCAAAGGCGTATTTTCATAAAGTTTTAAAATAATCACGCCATAATTTGTTTCAATTTTTATAGATTTCTCTTTTGCAAAAGATTGGCTTATAGACAAGCAGGTAATTAATAAAGCAAGGATATAACGCATATATGATTTTTTAGAAAACAATATTACATATTTTATGTTTAAAAAGGATATAGAATAGCTGCTAATTCTAGGTCTTAATTATGGGTATTATTGTATCTTTGCTCCTCTTATGAATTTGCAAACCCTTCAAGGGATTTATCAAAATGACATCCATGTAAAACAAATGGTGGCAGGCCTCTCTGTGCCTACTGAACCTTTTCGTTTAAGTATAGAAAATAGTAAAGGCAGTTCGTTTAGTTTTATTTTTACTGCCGTTTGGCAAGCATACGATGGTAATCATGTAGTTATCGCCAATGATCGGGAAGAAGCAGCTTATTTGCATAATGATATTGAACATCTATCTCACGCATTAGATATTTGTTATTTCCCAGATTCCTATAAAAGAGCTGGCAATTTTCATGAGTTGAATAGCGGTCATGTAATGCTCAGAACTGAAGCACTCACCAAATTTAGCCATCCACAAACGCGTAAAAAAGTACTGGTTACCTACCCCGAGGCCTTGTTTGAGAAAGTGGTTGATCCTTCTACTTTATCTAAAAATATGATACCCATAAAAGTGGGCCAATCATTAGATTTATTACAGCTTTTTGAGCGCTTAGTAGCCTTAGGTTTTAAAAGAGAAGATTTTGTTTTTGAGCCAGGGCAATTTGCTATGCGTGGCGGTATATTAGATTTATATTCTTTTGGTAATGAACATCCTTATCGAATTGAGCTGTTTGGTGATGAGGTAGATAGCATTCGAATATTCAATCCGGAAACTCAATTATCAGAAAGAAAATTATTGCAAGTTTCTATTTTACCTAATATTGAAACCAATTTTGAGTCTCAACAAAAAATTTCCTTACTAGATTATTTGCCTGCCAATACTTGTTTTTGGATAAAGGACATGGCGTATACGCATCAAAAGTTAGATGCAATGGAGCGTGCATTGCCTGAGCAGTTAGCCCTGCAACCGGTATCGATAGATAAAGAAGATAGCTGGTTGCGTAGCATCGATATTCAAGATTTTGAAACAGCACATAATTGGTTGGAAGGTTTACAACAGCGTTCTATTATCGAATGGTATCATAAAGATATGGCTCGTTTACTTGGGTCAGCGCCAGTACCCTGTATTAGTTTTGCTACAGAAGAACAACCTGTTTTTAATAGAAACTTTAGTTTATTAATTCAAAACATACAATCTTACATTGCTAAAAATTATCAGGTATTTATTTTTGCTGAGAATAGTAAGCAATTAGAACGTTTGAGAAGTATATTCGAAGACTTAAAAGTTAGTATTGTCTTTCATCCTATTCCTATAGCGGTAAGCAAGGGTTTTATAGACCATCAGAAAAAAGTATTGGTATACACCGATCATCAGATTTTTCAACGGTATCATAAATTTAAAGTAAAGCAAGCGTATAGTAAGGGCAAAGCTATTACGATGCGTGCTCTACGTGAATTACAACCTGGCGATTATGTTTCGCATATCGATCATGGCGTAGGCGTGTACAGTGGGCTTCAGAAAATAGAAGTTAATGGCAATATGCAAGAAGCCATTAGAATAATTTATAGAGATAATGATGTGCTTTATGTAAATATTAATGCACTTCATAAAATAACTAAGTATACCGGTAAAGAAGGCACTAAGCCAAAAGTCAATAAACTAGGCAGCGATGCTTGGGATAAACTAAAAAATAAGACCCAGAAACAGGTTAAAGAAATTGCTACTGATTTAATTAAGCTCTATGCTAAGCGTAAAGCAACTCAAGGATTTTCGCATAATCCAGATAGTTATCTGCAAACAGAATTAGAGGCTTCATTTTTTTATGAAGATACTCCAGATCAAAGTAAAGCTACCATAGATGTGAAGCGAGATATGGAATCACCTTCTCCTATGGATCGATTAGTTTGTGGAGATGTAGGATTTGGAAAAACAGAAATTGCTATTAGGGCTGCTTTTAAAACGGTTGCGGATAGTAAACAAGCAGTTGTACTAGTACCCACTACTATTTTAGCTTATCAACATTACCAAACCTTTAAAGAACGTTTAAAAGAGTTTCCTTGTACGGTTGATTACTTAAATCGCTTTAAGTCTGCAAAAGAAAAGAAAGAGACTATTAAAAATGTTGCTGATGGTAAAATTGATATCCTTATTGGTACGCATGCGGTAGTTGGTAAAGATGTAAAATTTAAAGACTTAGGTCTACTTATTATAGATGAAGAGCAGAAATTTGGTGTAGCTGTAAAAGAAAAATTACGAGAGTTAAAAGCCAATGTGGATACGCTAACCTTAACAGCCACACCTATTCCGCGTACGCTACAATTTTCATTGATGAGTGCGCGCGATTTGAGCATTATCAATACACCTCCTCCTAATAGGCAACCTGTACATACAGAAATTGGAGTATTTGATGAGCAGTTAATACGAGAAGCAATTTACTTTGAAGTGGAGCGAGGTGGCCAAGTATATTTTATTCATAATAGAGTACAATCCTTACCTGAAATGGTAAGTTTAATAAAAAATTGTTGTCCTGATGTCGAAGTAGGCATGGCACATGGCCAAATGGAAGGTCATCAATTAGAACAAGCCCTATTTGATTTTATTGATAAAAAATTTGATGTGCTTTGCTGCACCAATATTGTAGAAAGCGGAGTAGATATTGAAAATGCAAATACGATTATTATTACTAATGCCCATCAATTTGGATTAAGTGATTTACATCAATTACGCGGAAGGGTAGGAAGGAATAATAAAAAGGCTTTCTGTTATTTATTGGCACCGCCTATAAGTACCTTACCGAATGATAGTAGAAGAAGATTACAAACACTTGAGCAATTTAATGAATTGGGAAGTGGTTTTCAGATTGCTATGCGTGACTTAGATATTAGAGGAGCTGGTAATTTATTGGGAGGAGAACAGAGTGGCTTTATAAATGATATAGGATTTGAAATGTATCAAAAAATCTTAGATCAAGCTATTAGAGAATTGAGAAGCAAAGATTTTAAAGATGTATTTAAAGAAGAATTAGCACGTAAACAAGATTTTGTAAATGATTGTAGTGTTGATACTGATTTAGAACTTTTAATTCCAGACGATTATGTGAGTCATATTGGAGAGCGCTTATCTCTATATACTCAACTTGACGAGATTGAAGATGAGCAAAAATTAGCTGTGTTTTTACAACAATTACAAGATAGATTTGGACCTATACCTGAGCAAGTTCAGGAATTGGCTAAAGCACTACGAGCTAGAAAAATTGCTAAGCAATTAGGTTTTGAAAAATTAATTTTAAAGAATGAGACGCTACGATTGTATTTTTTAAATAATCCTGATTCTGCTTATTTTGAAAGTGCACAATTTCAATTTATCATGCAATATGTGCAAGTGCAATTGGCTAATGCTAAATTAAAGCAAGTAGGCACTAACTTTATTTTGATCATTAATCAAGTAAAAACCATGAATGATGTGTTATGGTATCTACAAGGAATGGAAATGAAAGAAATTACTAGTTAATAAAAAAGCTTAGTCGAAAGACTAAGCTTTTTTATTGTTATCTACTATAAGTTATCGATACTTCTGTTGATGAATTGTGTAAGCTGTTCGCCTTGCAATAATTGTTTAGAAAGTAAAGCTAAATCTATTAATTGCTGTGTACTTGCTTTTTGTTTTCCTTCGTCCATAGAAAGCAATGAAGTAGCTTTAGGATGATTGCTATTGATTATTAAATTATAGCTAGTAGGCATATCTCCAAACATGCTCATACCTTGCATAGCACTCATATCTTTCATGCGACGCATAAATTCATCTTCCGTAATTGCTACAAAACTATCTTCAGGTGCTAAAGCTTGTGCTTTTACGGTTAGTTTTATTTTCGGCTGTTCTATACTTTCAAAAAGTGCTGTAATTTTTTTAGTGTCTTCTTCATTTAAAACACTTTCTCTTGTTGTTCCTTTGTCTATTAATTGTTCTATAGAGTCTGCATCAATTCTTTTTACTTTCACTTTTTCAAAGTGTTGTTCTATATAATTAACAAAGTGATTATCTAAAATGCCTTCTAATTTTAACACATCGTAACCTTTGTTAGTTGCTGCTTGCAAATAACTATGTTGTGTTTCAACATTATTAGTGTATAAGATTACTGCATTATCATCTTTATCTGTTTGTGCTATTTTTACTTTTTCTACATATTCTTTAAGTTCAGTAAAGATTCCTTGTGTGTTTTCTAACAAGCAAAACTCTTGTGCGCGTTCAGCAAATTTCTCATCACTAAGCATACCGTATTTTACAAAGACATCCATGCTACTCCATTTTTTTTCAAAATCTGCACGATCATTTTTGAAAAGTTCTTTTAATTTATCAGATACTTTCTTGCTAATATGTTGTGTTATCTTTTTAACATTAGTATCGCTTTGTAAGCTACTTCTAGAAACATTTAATGGAATATCCGGAGAATCGATTACTCCGTGTAAGAGCATTAAGAATTCAGGTAAAATATCTTTTACATTATCTGTTACAAATACTTGATTACAATACAGTTGCACTTTGTGTTTCTCAGCGTCTATGCTATTAGTAATTTTAGGAAAGTATAAAACACCAGTTAAATTGAATGGATAATCTACATTCAAGTGAATCCAAAACAATGGCGCTGGAGCCATTGGATATAATTCTGAATAAAATGAAGTATAATCTTCATCAGTCAACTCACTTGGCTTTTTAGTCCAAATAGGATGTGTATTGTTGATGGCTTTTTCTTCGAATTCAATAGTGATAGGTAAGAATTTGCAATACTTAGATAGTAATTGTTGAATTCTGTATGTTTCTAAAAATTCAGCACTTTCTTCATTTATGTGTAGAATGATATCTGTTCCTCTTTCTGTTCTGCTACCTTCTGCTAGTGTAAAAGAAGTAGATCCATCGCAAGTCCAATGCGCTGCTGGTGCATCTTTATAAGATTTAGTTTGAATTTCTACTTGAGAAGCTACCATAAAACCAGAATAAAAGCCTAAACCAAAATGGCCAATTATATTAGCATCTGCTTTGTCTTTATATTTTTCCACGAATGCTTCAGCACCAGAAAAAGCTAATTGATTAATGTATTGTTCAATTTCTTCTGCGCTCATACCTAAACCATTGTCTCTAATAGTAAGGGTTTTGTTTTCTTTATCTATATGCACACTTACTTTAAGAGGAGCATCACCCATGTTAGTCTCGCCTATAGAGGAAAGCGTTTTTAATTTTTGACAAGCATCTACTGCATTGGATACTAATTCTCTCAAAAAGATTTCATGATCGCTGTACAAGAATTTTTTAATAATCGGAAATATATTCTCCGTATGTACGCTGATTTTGCCTGTTTTATTTTGCATAGAGTTTTGATTTTATAGAATATATAGCAAATTTATTGCCTAAGTTTTTTTCAAGAAATATTGACATATTTTTCTGCCATTATTAAAGGAGCTCTTAATTTATTGACAGAAAAAATGCCTCTTAGAAGAGGCATTTAATTAAAGTTTGATAATATCATCTGTTCGTTTATCTATAAATACATACTGTGTAAGCGGTGCATTGATATCTGCTTGTATGGATACATTAACCTTGTATTTCCAAAACCATTTCCATTTTATAGAAGAAAAAATGCCTCCTTTTGTAAGATAAGATTTCACAATAGGATTTACTTGTAAACTAAGATTTTTATGACCTTGATTAAGTAGGTATTGGAAATCTTTTTCTATTTCATCTGCTAGTAAGATAGAAGGACCGATGATGCCCGATCCTTTACAGCTAGGACACATTTCAGCCGTTACGATATTCAATTCTGGGCGTAAACGCTGACGCGTAATTTGCATCAAACCAAATTTGGAGATCGGTAAAATAGTGTGTTT
>JAURLW010000139.1 GCA_030831005.1 Bacteroidota bacterium | reverse complement strand
GTAGAACTACCACAACCATTAGTATAAGTTGGTGTACAGTATTGAGCATAGGATGAAACTACAGCTAAGCAACTAAGAATTAAAGAGAATAAAATTCTTTTCATTTTTTTAAGTTTAAATTATTGGTCGTTAGAATATTCAGCAATTTTATACTGAAATTAAGATTTCAAGTTAGTATTTTTTTGTAAATAAAACAAAACGTTAACAAAAAAAGGCTGCCTCTTAGCAGCCCTTTAAATATATGGAAAAAGTAAATATTACTGGAATGAAGTGCTCACAACAAGTTCCTTCGAACCTGGGGTATAGGTATAAAATCCTTCACCTGATTTAACCCCCAATTTTCCGGCTTGTACCATGTTAACTAATAGAGTAGATGGTGCATATTTAGGATTGCCATATCCATTATTTAAAACTCTTAAAATGGACAAACAAGTGTCTAATCCAATAAAATCTGCCAATTGCAATGGACCCATAGGGTGAGCCATTCCTAATTTCATAATCGAATCTATTGCTTCAACTCCAGCTACTCCTTCTTGTAAAGAAATGATCGCTTCATTAATCATTGGCATTAAAATTCTATTGGCAATAAAACCCGGGTAATCATTTACAACACAAGGTATTTTCTGAATAGCTTTTGACAAGGCTACAATCGTTTCTGTTATATTAGCATCTGTAGCATAACCATTAATGATTTCTACTAATTTCATTACCGGTACTGGATTCATAAAGTGCATGCCAATTACGGATTGCGGACGTTTTGTAGCAGCTGCAATTTTGGTAATGGAAATTGATGAAGTGTTAGTTGCTAAAATACAGTTTGCTGGCGCATGTGCGTCTAAATCAGCGAAAATTCTCAATTTCAAATCAATATTTTCTGTTGCTGCCTCCACTACTAAATCTGCATGACTAACTCCAGTGGCTAAATCTATTTGAGTGCTAATATTTTCTATAGCACTTTTCATTTGATCTTCTGTAATAGTACCCTTAGCTACTTGACGTTCCATATTTTTTTGAATAGTAGCCCTAGCATTAGCAAGAGCTGCTTCTTGAACATCAATCATGGTGACCTTGTAGCCTTGTTGAGCAAATACATGAACGATACCATTACCCATTTGTCCGGCACCTACTACAGCAATATTTTTAATTGTATGCATATGATTATTAGGTTTATTTAAAGTTGCAAAGATAATTGATTAAAGGAATTCTATTACTTACCCCAGACATTATTATTTAAAGTATTTTTAGAATTGTAGCTTAATTTTATAATTAAATTGTATTTGTTTGTAAATTAGCATTCTTAATCATCTCCTGCATTGCATGAAAAAATCCGTTGTTACCCTTTGGAAAGTATTTTTATATAGTTTCGGCTTCTTTATCCTTTTAACTATTGGATTTTATTTCGGCATTATTGGTGACATGCCTACACTTTCTGAGTTAGAAAACCCAAGTGCATCGTTATCTTCTGAAGTCATAGCAACAGATGGTAGCGTTTTAGGACGCTATTTTGTTCAAGATCGATCTAATAGTGAATATAAAGATATATCTCCCTTTGTATTTAACGCTTTACTAGCTACAGAGGATGAACGCTTTTTTGAACACTCGGGCATAGATGGCAGAGCATTATTGCGTGTAGCAATATTCTTAGGTAAAAAAGGTGGCGGAAGTACCATTACACAACAATTAGCCAAGAATTTATTCCCAAGACAAAAAAGTAATATTTTCACAATGCCCTTTGTAAAGCTACGCGAATGGGTATTAGCTGTTAAATTAGAACGCAATCTTACAAAAAATGAAATTCTTACCCTTTATCTCAACACCGTTCCCTTTGGTGATAATGTATATGGTATAAAAAATGCCTCTCTAACTTTTTTCAGCAAAACTCCAAACAAACTGAGCTTAGACGAAGCCGCTGTTTTAATAGGCATGTTGAAAGGGAACACCCTTTACAATCCAAGAAGAAACCCAGCTAAAGCATTCGACAGAAGAAATGTAGTATTGAATCAGATGGTGAAATATAAGTTTATCAAACAAGAAGAAGCAGATAAACTAAGTCAATTTCCAATCAAATTAAATTACCATAAAATTGATTACCACAAAGGTTCTGCACCTTATTTCAGACAAATTCTGGAACAAGAATTAAAAGCTATTTGCAAAGAACTAAAAAAATCTGATGGTAGTAGTTACAATTTGTATCGAGATGGTTTGAAAATTTATACCACCATCGATTTGCGTATGCAATTATATGCAGAACAAGCTGTAGAACAACATCTAACCAACTTGCAAAAATTATTTTTTGCTCAAGCCAATTATAAAGATGGCGGCATATGGAAAAATCATCAAGATGCACTTGAAAAAGCTATGAAACAATCTGATCGTTATCAAGCATTAAAAGATGCGGATAAAGAGGAAGAGGAGATAATGAAAGTGTTTAATACTAAAATTAAAATGACTGTTTTTGCGTGGAATAAAAATCACGCAGTAGATACGTTTATGAGCCCTATGGACTCTATCAAGTATACTAAAATGTTTTTACAAGCTGGCTTTATGGCAATGGATCCCTTTACGGGTGAAGTAAAAGCTTGGGTAGGTGGTATTAATCATGATTATTTTCAATACGACCATGTCAATAAAAACACTAAAAGACAAGTTGGTTCTACTATCAAACCACTACTCTACTGTTTAGCGGTGGATAAAGGGTTTTCACCATGTGGCACACTTTCAACAGGCGCGCAACAATTTTCAGGAGCTAAAACAGCCTACAATGCTGGCGGATCTAAAACAGGATCTTTACCTATGTCTACTGCTTTAGCCTTATCTATTAATAATGCAGCCTTATTTTTATTGAACCAAGTGGGTATTGAGCCCTTTGTAGATTTTGCAAAAAAATGTGGTATTGAAAGTGATATGGATCCCTACCCTTCAGTTGCTCTTGGCGTGTCTGCTATTTCTCTATATGAAATGCTGCAAGCTTATACTATGTTCCCTGCCGGTGGCGTGAATACAGAACCTTTCTTTATTAGTAGAATTGAAGATAAAAATGGCAACTTATTGAAAACTTTTGCGCCTAAACAAAAAGAAATTATTAGTCCGCAAACTGCCTTTAAAATGGTACGTATGATGCAAGGCGTAGTAGATAGAGGAACAGCCCAACGCATTCGTAGATATGGATTATATGGAGATATTGCAGGTAAAACAGGTACCACTAACAAACAAGCGGACGCTTGGTTTATAGGCTATACGCCTCAATTACTTGCTGGCACATGGGTAGGTTGTGATGATCGCTTTTTACGATTTAATAGTGAAGCGCAAGGCCAAGGTTCTGCTGCGGCATTACCCATCTGGATTAATTTCTTTCACAAAGTATTTAATGATCG
>JAURLW010000138.1 GCA_030831005.1 Bacteroidota bacterium | reverse complement strand
GTTTTGCCAAGACAAATTTCATAGGTACGCGTACACCTCCATTGTTAGTATCTGGATAAGCAGCCCATTGAGCAGCATAGGTATCATTTAGATACGCAATCATACTATTGATTTGAGCATCAGAAGGGTTGTAAACTGACCCAATAGTTGGGTTGGTATCATATATGACATGCACTACTACCGGTATTTCATACACGGTATCTGTTCCATTTATAATAAAACGAGCTTGATTAGCTATTTTTTGTTGTGCTGCCCACTTGGTGTTAAATTCATTAACGTTATACGCATAATTAGCCGACTGCTGCATCAGTTGGTTGTGAGCATGGTCAAATCCACAAACAGGTTGTCTTTGCGCAAATAAATTAAACGCAGTAAGTACCATACTAAACGTAAGTAAAAATAGTTTCTTGGTCATAATAGTTTATTGATTCAAATACAATTTTAAACAGCTTTTAAAAGCTGCTATTAAATCCCTCACAAGTTAGAAAAAAAAATTAAAATCTAAGCTTTTTAAGGAAGTCTTTATTTTTTGCATTAAAATATTATCTTTGTCAACTCAAATTTAATATTTTTTACATTATCAAGGACAACTTATGCAGTTAAAAGGGTTGGTTAAATTTTTTACAGCGGCGCTAATTTTGATATCGCTGTATCAATTATCATTCACGTTCGTAGTACGCAACGTAGAGGCAAAATTTAAAGCAAAAGCAATGCAGGAGGCTAAATTAAAGAATCCTGGTGTAACAGGAGAAGCTTTAAATACATTAGCAGAAGCTCGCTATAGCAAAATTACAGACAGTATCCAAGGGGAGTCGGTGGTAAGTATGTTATTTAAAAAATATACTTTCCAAGAGGCTAAAGAACAAGAATTAAATCTTGGTTTGGACTTACAAGGAGGTATGAATGTGACTTTGGAAGTTAGTTTAGACGAATTAGTTCGTTCTATGGCTAATAATCCTACGGATTTGGCACTCAATCAAGCTATTGCAGATGCAAATAAAGCTAAAGCAAATAGCCAGTTAGATTTTGTAAGCTTATTTGGTCAAGCATATATGGCCAAAAATCCTAATACTAAAATGGCTTATTTATTCACTAAGCCATCTGAAAAAGATATTACGATCAATTCTAGTAATGACCAAGTTATTGCTAAAATTAGAAAAGAATCGAAAGATGCGATTAAGCGTACCTACAATGTATTGTTAACCCGTATCGACAAATTTGGTGTTGTTAATCCAAATATGAATTTGGATGAGAACAAAGGTATTATCACCGTTGAATTAGCGGGTATTAGAAATCCTGAGCGTGTTCGTTCTTTCTTGCAGGCAACAGCAAAATTACAGTTCTTTGAAGCGTATTCTAACGATGAAATCATCAATGCTCTACAACCAGCAAACGATGCATTAGCAGCGTATTTATCTGGTGCTAAGGAAGAAGTTAAAGCAGATACAACTAAAACTGTTGTAGCTCAAAAAGTAAGTGATACTGCTTCTCTAGCTTCTTTATTAGGCGACAAAAAATCAAACACTAAGGATACTGCTACATCTAAGCAAGCAGATTTAGAAAAGAAAAACCCATTATTATCTGTTTGGATGCCAAATATTACACAACAAGGTACTATTAATGAAGGACCAGTTGTAGGTTATGTGGCTAAACGTGATACCGCTAAATTGAACGAATACTTAAATTTAGATGTTGTTAAGAATAAATTCCCTAGCAATGTTCGTTTTATTTACGGTGCTGAAAATAAGAAAGATGCTAAAAATCCAAAAGCACCTTTGTTTATCTATGCTATCAAAACAGTTGGTGGAACTAACGATGCAAAATTAGAAGGTGATCATATTGTAGATGCTAATGATGACTTTAATCAAATGAACGGACAACCTGAGGTTTCTATGTCAATGGACAAAACAGGTTCTCGAATTTGGAAAAAAATGACTGGCGATAATGTTGGTCGCTTTGTAACCGTTGTTTTAGATGATCGCGTTTATTCAGCTCCACGAGTAAATGATGAAATTGCTGGAGGTAGAACTTCTATATCTGGTAGCTTCACACCAGAAGAAGCAAAAGATTTAGCGAACATTTTAAAAACTGGTAAATTGCCTGCGCCTGCTCGTATCGTTCAAGAGCAAGTGGTTGGTCCTACTTTAGGTGCAGAGTCTATTGCAGCTGGTATGAATTCAATTATCATCTCCTTTGTAGTCATCTTCATTTTAATGATGGTCTATTACAGCACGGGTGGTATTATTGCTAACATTGCCTTAATCTTAAACTTATTATTTACCGTTGGTATTTTATCTGCATTACATGCTACATTAACTATGCCTGGTATTGCAGGTTTAGTATTAACTATTGGTATGGCCGTGGATACGAACGTAATTATCTTTGAGCGTATTAAAGAAGAATTAGCTCTAGGTAAATCATATGAATTATCAGTTTCAGAAGGTTACAACCGTTCATATGCTCCAGTATTTGATGGTCACATCACCGTATTAATTACCTCTGTAATCTTATTTATTTTTGGTTTAGGTCCAGTTTTAGGTTTTGCTACAACCCAAATCTTAGGTATTTTATTATCCTTATTCTGCGGTATTTTAGTTTCTCGTTTGGTAACGGATATGCGCATGAGTAAAGGCAAACATTTTAATTACTTTACCAAATTATCAAGTTCAATTTTCAAAAAAGCACATTTCAAGTTTATTGAAGCTAGAAAATATGCTTACGTAATCTCTATCGTAGTATTAATTGCTGGTGTTGCATCTTTCTTCCATGGTTTTGATTATGGAGTAGAGTTTGCTGGTGGTAGAAGTTATACTATTAAGTTTGATAATAAATTAGAAGTAGCACAAGTACGTGAAGGTTTAAACAAATACTTTGGTGAATATCCAATTGTGAAAACCATTGGTACCGATAAACAATTGAACATCACTACGGCTTATAAAATTAAAGAACAAGGTGTAGCTGTTGAAAAACAAGTGCAAGCTAAATTATACGAAGGTTTAGTAAAAGAAGGATATTTAAATGCAGCGGTAACAGAAGATCAATTTGCGGCTTCTTATATCCAAAGTTCACAAACGGTATTACCTACCATTTCAGATGATTTAAAAGCAGGTGCTATCAAAGCTACTTTATTCTCATTGATTGCTATCTTCATTTATATTTTCTTACGTTTCCGCAAATGGCAATATTCATTAGGTACGATCATTGCCTTGTTGCATGACGTATGTGTAACTTTAGCTGTATTCTCTTTCTTTAGAGGTAAAGTTCCTTTTGCTTTAGAAATCGATCAGCATTTTATTGCGGCGGTTCTTACCGTTATTGGTTTCTCTATGAATGATACCGTTATTGTATTTGATAGAATTCGTGAGTACTTCCGTAAATCACCTAAAGAATCAAAAGGTAGCGTTATTAATAGAGCTATTAATGACACTCTAAGTAGAACGATTATGACTTCGCTTACCGTGTTCTTAACCATTTTAATATTATTTATTTTTGGTGGTGAGGTTACTCGTGGATTTGCTTTCGCTATGTTAATTGGAGTTATTACAGGTACGTATTCGTCTATCTTCGTTGCGGCGCCAGTATTAGTAGATATGGATAAAAAAGACTCTTTGAAAAATGAAGTTGACAGAGAGGCTCATATCGAAAATTTAAAAGCACAAGCATAATTTAATTTTTATAGTCAAAAGAGGGCTTTCGTTAGAAAGCCCTCTTTTTTTACTTATAATTAGCCAATGATTGCTTTATACATTTTGTATATTTGCGTATGTTAATTCGTTTTTTCGAACATTTTGGAAGTTTTATACTCATGTTGAAAGGTTGTTTTTCTAAACCTGAAAACACTAAAGTATATTGGAAAGAACTGATAGAGCAATGTTATGATATTGGTATACGTTCTTTGCCTATTGTATTAATTATTTCATTGTTTTTAGGCATGGTCCTTACCTTGCAAACAGCCTATCAATTAGTTAATCCTTTTGTTCCCAAAACGGTATTAGCTCAGATAGTTAGAGATTCTACTATTTTAGAGTTATCGCCAACGGTTATTTGTGTTGTATTAGCAGGCGTGGTAGGCTCTAAAATTGCTTCAGAACTAGGCAATATGCGCGTGAGCGAACAAATTGATGCGCTAGAAATTATGGGTATTAATACTAAGATGTATTTGATTTTACCTAAAATAATAGCGGCTATTTTTATGGTGCCTTTATTGATTTCTACTTCTATAGCAGTAAGTATTTCTGGAGGTTATTTAGCTGGAGTACTTTCTAATGTTTTTTCTCCTGAGCAGTTTTTAATTGGCTTAAGACAAGATTTTCTTCCTTACAATATCTTTTTTGCCATGATAAAGTCAGTAACGTTTGCCTTTATCATCACTACCATTCCAGCCTATTATGGTTATAATGTAAAGGGAGGGGCGTTAGAAATTGGTAAAGCAAGTACTACTTCTGTTGTAGTGAGTTGTATTCTAATTCTGATTGCAGACTATAGCTTGTCGGTACTCTTATTGTAGGTGGGTTGTCGTTTATGATTTGCTTAAGCTGGTTCTTACTATAGCATAAATATCCAAGTTTATTTGCTCTTTTAATTGGTGAATGCTATTTCTATCTTGGTTGTTTTTTAAGGCGTATTGTATTTGAATATGTAATTTATTATCATGAAACCCTTTAAAATAAGCCGTTCCACCTGTTTCAATAAACGTATTCTTATGTAATAAGTCATTTAATTGACATAAACATTCAATGATTTGTTCTTTATTGAGGTTAGGCTCTAAATAAAATTGTTGAAGCACTTTGTGCAATTCTTTTACACTTAAGTTTTCTAAATGCTCATCTATTAATTTTTTATTGGGTACTACACCAAGATGATCATTGGGTAAGCGTAAATGCGTACTTCTAAATCCAATTTTTTCTACAACACCTTCCATTTTTTCCATCTTAATATGGTCTCCAATTTGAAAGGGTTTATCGACAAGAATAATAAAAGAGGCAAATAAATTTTCAATACTTTCTTTAGCGGCTAGGGCAATGGCCACACCACCAATACCGAGACCTGTAATAAGCGCCGGCACATTGACATGGAAGATTAACCCTAAAATAAAAAAGAAACTAATAGTCCAGATTAGAATTTTGATGATTTCTTTCATCATAGGTAGTAATTGGAGTAGATTACTAGCAGCCTCTTTATTTGCTTTTTCTATGCGTATATGATAAATGAAGTCTGCAATACGCACAGCCAATACCGTATGGAAATAGATGATGCCAAATAGGAAAAGATGATCAACTAAGTCTATAATACGTATATGAAATAAAATATGATGGTTTTCTATGCGCTCAAATAAAACAGCTTGCAGTGGTTGTTCTATAAAGTTTAAGGCTACATACAATACGCCAATTTGAAATAGATAGCTAATGGGATTTTTTAGTAAGGCTACAAATTCATCGCTATATTCATTATTTAGCCATCTGTGTAATATACGATGGGTAATGCGAAGTAAAATTCGGGTTATTAGTTTTCTAAAGATCCAAGAAAGTAAAATTAATAATGCGCTCAAGGCATAATTCCAGCGAGGTTCACCAGAAAATGTTTCTTGCCAATAGCTAATTTGCGAGAGCAGTATTTGCATCGTATAAAATAAGTTTAGATAGCTACATTAAAATCGCGAAGTGCATCATTTAAGCTTGTTTTCAAATCAGTACTCGCTTTACGTTGACCAATAATTAATGCGCAGCTTACTTGATAATCACCTGCTGGGAAAGATTTGGTATAAGAGCCCGGGATAACTACGCTTCTTGCTGGTACTCGTCCTTTATATTCAATTGGGTTTGCGCCGCTTACATCTATTATCTTAGTAGATTGTGTCAGTACTACATTAGCGCCTAAAACGGCTTCTTTTTCTACATGTACGCCTTCTACTACGATACAACGAGAACCAATAAAACATCCATCCTCTATAATTACGGGCGATGCTTGTAAGGGTTCTAATACACCACCAATGCCTACGCCACCACTTAGGTGTACCTGTTTGCCAATTTGAGCACATGAACCTACGGTTGCCCAGGTGTCTACCATGGTGCCCTCATCTACATAAGCACCAATATTTACATAAGATGGCATTAATACCACATTTTTTGCTAAGTAAGCACCATAGCGCGCTATGGCGTGAGGTACCGCTCTTACTCCTTGCGCAGCATAATCTTTTTTCAAAAGCATTTTATCATGAAACTCAAAAGGAGGCATGGTCCAGGTTTGCATAGGTTGAATACCAAAATATAATAAGATGGCTTGTTTTACCCATTCATTGACTACCCAGCCGTTTTCCGTTGGGGAGGCTACACGCAATTCGCCTTTGTCTACAGCTTCAATTACTGATTTAATGGCATGCTTATACGTTTCGTCGGCAAGTAAACTTCGATCTGCAAAGGCAGCTTCAATTTGTTGTTGTAACATGATAATAACTATTTAGAATACAAATTTACAAAAGCAAAGAAGGAAAGCTATCAGTAATTGAAAAAATTACACAAAAAAAAGCTCAAAAGTTTTGAATAATAAAAAGCAGTTTATATCTTTGCACTCCCAATCGGGATAAGGAAGCATAGCTCAGCTGGTTTAGAGCATCTGCCTTACAAGCAGAGGGTCCGCGGTTCGATCCCGTGTGCTTCCACAAAAAGAGATACTGAACAGTATCTCTTTTTTTTATGAGCATTTATGAATTATCCTTAATCATTCAGTGGGTTGCATCCGCTTTTTAGCTACTATGATTTATAGTACGTTATAATAAAAGCAAACCCATTATTTCTATATCTTAATCTATGGATTTCATATTCTGATTAGCAAAATATCCTCGCAAGAAATCATGCGATTAGTATATACATTATTTAAAATATTTATATGTAATTGATGTTTTGTTAAATATTTTAGTATAACATATGTGTTATTGTTATAAGTGTGTTTTATACTAATATTTGTGACGTGAAACTCAGCAAGGGTCAATTAGCAATTCTTATAGGTAACTTTATAAGAGACATGCGTTTAGCTAAAAAAATCTCTATGGAAAAATTGGCTAATGACGCTGGTATCTCCTATGTGCAATTGAGTAGAATTGAAAAAGGAAAAATCAATACCACCCTATATCAGCTCTATATTTTATTGGTTGCTCTTAAAGTACCCGTTATTAAAATTTTCAAGTTGTTAAGAGAAATACTGTTGTTGAGTATTAAAAATAAATAATCAAATAAAAGTTAAACAAAATTGCTCTTGCATTAACTACTTATTAGTATTGTTAATTTTATATGGTTTGTAATTTATTCACTCTTTAGTTTCCCTACCTTTATAGTCTCATTTTAATTTATGAACTATATACAAATTACTATACCTACGGCTGATATCAACTTACAAGAAGTGCTTACAGCATTGCTTTCTGAAATGGATTATGAGGGTTTCGATCAAGATGCACAACAACTCAACGCCTATATACCTGTTTCTTTGTTTGATGAAAATGCCCTTAAGGACCTTTTACTATCTTTTTCATTAAGCTATACCAAAGCAATTATTGAAAAGCAAAATTGGAATGCTCAATGGGAAGCAAGTTTTGAACCCGTAATTGTAGATGGTGTATGTGTCATTAGAGCGCCCTTTCATGAAGTTCATCAAAGTGCATTACTAGATGTGATCATTACCCCTAAAATGTCTTTTGGCACTGGCCACCATGCTACTACCCAACTGATGGCTAAGGCCATGAAATCTATGCCTTTACAACATGCACAAGTCTTAGATTTCGGATCGGGCACCGGAGTTTTATCTATTTTAGCGGCTAAGATGGGAGCTCAACATATTGTAGCAGTGGATAATGAAGAGTGGGCTGTAGAAAATGCCCAAGAAAATAATGCCTTGAATCAAGTAACGAATGTAGCGGTCTTATTGGGATCTTTAGAAGCGGTAACTGCGGGTAATTTTGATATTATTCTAGCCAATATCAATCGACATATTTTATTGCAATACATGTCTAGCTTGTTTGATAAATGCGCAACGAATGCTCATTTATTGTTAAGTGGTTTGTTGTTAGAAGATGAGCGCATCGTTAAAGATGCAGCTCTTCAAGCAGGCTTTACTTATCAGGAAACATATGTACTTAATAATTGGATAGCGATGCGTTTTAATAAGAGTTAAGGCTATGGCTTTAAAAATACTTTGTTTATATTTGTAAACCAATAGCAACCCATTAATGATTATTCTCTTATTTCTTCTTGCTTATTTATTAGGATCTATCCCAACGGCTGTTTGGGTAAGTAAAAAATACTATGGTTTTGATATTCGAGAAGTAGGAAGTGGCAATGCAGGCGCTACCAATGCGTTTAGGGTTTTAGGCACGAAAACGGGAGTTCTTGTATTATTCGTAGATATGCTTAAGGGAGCTATGGCAGTAAAATTGGCCTATTTATCCTCCTTTGCTTTTGGTTCTATTGCCTTTACCAATTTACAAATTGGTTTGGGCTTATTAGCTGTTGTAGGACATATTTTCCCAGTTTTTGCTCAGTTTAAAGGGGGTAAAGGTATTGCTACCTTATTTGGACTTATTTTAGGGATTCAACCCATAGTTGCTTTAAGTTTAGTAGCCGTTTTTTTATTTATACTGGTGCTTACTAAATACGTGTCTGTAAGTTCTATGATTGCAAGTATCGCATTCCCTATCATGATTCTATTTGTCTTTAAAGAACCTGAATTAAGTTATCGTTTATTTGCTATAGGAACAGCTTTGTTAGTTATCCTTACCCATCACAAAAATATTCAACGCCTTATTAAAGGTTGCGAAAACAAAGTAAATCTATTCAAGAAAAAAGATACGGATGCTAATCGCTAATTTCCTATAACCGCTTAGCAACATTCTTATTCATGCAACTTCAACCCTTAACTTTTTTTGATAAACTACGCAGTTGGTTTTATCCTGTATTAGTTCAAAAAAGTACATTAATTCGTAACGAAGCACTTGCTCTCTATTATTTTCAAGGTCAATATCAGTTAAGTACAGCTGATGCTATCTATTCCGATGGTAACCGTTACAGACCTGCTCTTATAGCCATTAAGCAACATATCGATTTATTTAAACATGCTGAAGAGCTATTGGTTTTAGGAACAGGATTAGCTTCTGTAGTGCATGTTTTAAATAAATACCATTGTTACCCAGCTATTACCTTAGTGGATATTGATAAAGAGATTTTAGATTGGGCAGCTGCAGTTTTACCAAAAGACTATCCTAAAGAAAAGGTATCTTTTGTTGCTGCAGATGCAATGACTATTATCCAGCATTGTAAAGCTCATTCTTACGATTGCTTATTTGTTGATTTATTTATTGGGCAATGCTTACCTGATGCCGCTACCCAAACAGCATTTTTATTGCAATGCAAAAAGGCTATCAAACCTGGTGGTTTGTTTATTATGAATTATATAGCAACGGATTTTGTTGCATGGAAATATTATCAAAAAAGGGTACAAGATGTGTACCCTAATGTAGTTGTCATAGAAAATGATATTAATAAAATAATGACGGCTATAGTTTAGCGCTTTGAATGCGTAGAACTTTTCGCTTCTTATTTTGTACACGCATTTTTTCGGGTACCAATTTTAGAATTTCGTCCATCAAGCTTTCTAAGATGCTTATTTTCACAAAATGCGCATTGGTTACCAAACTAATTTCTCTTACCGGTTCTGGATTTTCAAAATAGCGAACACGCTCCATTTCGTCTTCATTAAATTCTACCGTTGCTAACTCCGGTAAAACCGTCATGCCTCCATTTTTATCAACCATTTTACGAAGTGTTTCTACATTGCTACTCTCGTATCGATAAGGTTTCTTTACTTGCAATTTTTTAATTTGATCGCTGCACAATTCTAATATTTGATTACGCATACAATGACCTTCGTTGAGCAACCATATTCTATCTAGTTCTACATCACTTGCCGATATGGTTCTTTTCTTAAGTGCTGGTTCTTTAGGTGCAAAGTAGGTAACGAAGGGTTCGTAGAATAATGGATATTCTTTAATATTGGCTTCTTCGAGTGGTGTGCTGACTAATGCAATATCTATTTCATTGTTTTTGAGTGCGGCAATGATTTGATGGGTTTCTAATTCCATCACATCTAAGCGCACATCTGGGAAGGCTGTAGAGTAATGTTCTAGTAAACCTGGAATGATATAGGGTGCCACCGTAGGTATTACCGCAAAACGCAGCGTGCCACCTAATATATTTTGTTGTACTTGAATGAGCTCAGTTACTTTATTGCATTCAGCAATAATAATACGCGCTTGCTCCACAATAGCATCGCCCATTACAGTAACGGCTATAGGGTGCTTGTTTCTATCAAATAATTTTACGCCCAACTCTTCTTCTAACTTTTGAATTTGCATACTCAAGGTAGGCTGTGTAACAAAACATTTTTCAGCAGCAGCCACAAAACTCTTATAGGTGGCAACGGCCACTACGTATTCCAATTGAGTGATTGTCATAGATTTTAATTATAATGCAAACCTACATTTTTATTTTTACTATTTTCAAAAAGGAAATAAACTAGTTTATTTTTAACATTTTATGCTTTGCGTAGTACCTTTGTAATCAATTCATTATTATGAAACAACATCCTTATCAGCCTGGTCATTTATTAGACTATTTGAAAGCAACTTTTTTACATAAAGTAGTTACTGAATCGCGCTCTGCGGCAGGTAATTGGTTGCAGTTTACACTAGAAAAAATAGAAAAGGGAGCTTCTACGATTTCTTTGCCTATCCGACCAGAAATGGCTAATCCTTTTGGTATGATACATGGTGGTATGATGGCATTAGCCATAGATGAAGCTATTGGTTGGGCTGTAGTAAGTCTTGAGGCACCTACTTTTTATACTTCAGTAAATTTGCAGGTCGATTTTTTATATGCCATAAAGGTAGGAGAACGTATGCTGGTTTCGGCAGAGGTAGTAAGACATGGTAAAAAGATGATTTATGTAAAAAGTGAAGTGCATCATGAAAACGGCACCTTATTAGCAACCGCTACCAGTCATTTGGTGGTTACCGGTATGCAAGCCAATACGCCTAATAATTAATTTATTATCTTTATAACCCAATACTAGTCTTATGCTCAACGGTAAAAAAATTATTATTGTGTTGCCTGCTTACAGAGCAGCACAAACTTTAGAACGCACCTACAAAG
>JAURLW010000137.1 GCA_030831005.1 Bacteroidota bacterium | reverse complement strand
GTAAGCATTACATACTTAATGGTTGTTTGTAAGGTGAGTGTCCAGATGATACAAGACAAGGCACCGATAATGAGTTCGTCGCTTATTACTTTGTTATTACAAATTGCGTTGAATACATAAAGTGGTGATGTGCCGATGTCTCCAAATACAATGCCTAAGGCAATTAGAGATCCTGCAAGGGAAGCTTTGTGTAAGTGTTTAGCCACAAAAAAGGGTATTAGAAATAATGAAAAACAAATTTAGTAGGTTTCTTTTTACAAATATCTATTTATGCATAAAATATTTAGGATGCTTCAAAGTTAATTGCATTTACTTCCTCTAAAATTTCATAGAGTTCGTTTTTGTCTAGCGAGTTTACCAATCGAGCTCTAAATTCTTTAATATTTGGGAATCCTTTTAAGTAATTAGCATAATGTCGGCGCATTTCTAAAATACCTAAACGTTCTCCTTTCCAAGCCATAGATCCATCTAGGTGCTTTTTGCAAGCAGCTACACGCTCCTCTATACTTGGCGCTGCCAAATGTTGGCCTGTATTTAAAAAGTGCTTAATTTCTCTAAAAATCCAAGGATATCCTATTGCTGCTCTGCCTATCATAACACCATCTACACCATAACGATTTTTGTAGGCCAATGCCTTTTCTGGACTGTCAATGTCGCCATTGCCAAAAATAGGAATATGTATGCGAGGATTGTTTTTGACTTTTGCTATTAACGACCAATCCGCTTCTCCCTTATACATTTGCATGCGGGTTCTGCCATGTATACTTAGTGCTTTAATGCCCACATCTTGCAAGCGCTCAGCCACTTCTTCTATATTCAAACTGTTATTGTCCCAGCCAAGTCTTGTTTTTACGGTAACGGGTAAGTCAGTTGCGTTTACAACGGCTTTAGTGAGTCTTACCATTAAATCTATGTCTTTCAAAACACCAGCACCCGCTCCTTTACATACTACTTTTTTTACTGGGCAACCAAAATTGATATCTACCAAATCAGGTTTGGTAACCGATACAATTTTTGAAGATAAGGCCATGGCTTCTTCATCTCCACCAAATATTTGTATACCTATGGGTTTTTCGTAATCAAAGATATCTAGCTTTTGTCTGCTTTTAATAGCATCGCGAATAAGACCTTCTGATGATATGAACTCGGTATACATAAGATCCGCACCATGCTCTTTACACAAAGCTCTGAAGGGAGGATCACTTACATCTTCCATGGGTGCCAACAATAAGGGAAATGTTGGTAGATTTATGGGACCAATTTTAACCATTGCGTCGCAAAATTAGGTTAGAATCACTAGATAATCGAATTTATTTTACTTGATAAAATTAACGAATATTAAAACAAAGATTCCGTTCCGATTTGTACCTTTACTTATTAAAATTAGAAAGATGAACAACGCTTATTTTTATTACCCAGAACCAAAAAATGAAACGGTTCTTAATTATGGTCCTAATAGTCCGGAAAGAAAAGCTTTAAGAGAAGCTATTGCACAATTAAAAAGCAAGCAGATAGATATACCTATGTATATTGGTTCCGAAAAAGTTTTTACTAATCATAAAATTCAAATTCATCCACCACATGAAACAAGTCATGTTTTAGGCTGTTTTAATATGGGTGAAGAAGCGCATGTGCACGCTGCTATTTCAGCTGCATTGGCTGCAAGAACACAGTGGGCTGCTATGTCGTGGGAGCATAGAGCGGGAATTTTTATGCGCGCAGCTGAATTATTGGCTACCAAATACCGCTTTAAAATGAATGCAGCTACCATGCTTGGTCAAAGTAAAAATGCTTTTCAAGCAGAAATAGATGCAGCATGTGAATTGATTGATTTCTTAAGATTCAATGTACATTTCTTATCTAAAATATATCAAGAACAACCGATTTCTCCAGTAGGTTTTAATAATCGAATGGAATATCGTCCATTAGAAGGATTTGTATTAGCCGTTACCCCTTTCAATTTTACTGCCATAGGAGCTAATTTAGCTTGTGCTCCTGCTATGTGTGGTAATGTTATTGTATGGAAACCTTCAGATGCACAAATTTATTCTGCTCAAGTATTTATGGAATTATGCAAGAAGCAGGTTTGCCAGATGGAGTAATCAATGTAATCTATACCGATGGTCCTAAAACTGGGGAGATTTGTTTTGCGCATCCAGATTTTTCTGGTATTCACTTCACGGGCTCTACAGGTGTTTTTCAGCAAATGTGGAATGCTATTGGTACTAACATTCATAAATATAAAACCTACCCAAGAATTGTTGGCGAAACAGGTGGTAAAGATTTTGTTTTGGCTCATAAAAGTGCCATGCCAGATGCTGTAGTAGCTAATTTAGTGAGAGGTGCTTTTGAGTATCAAGGCCAGAAATGTTCTGCTGCTTCAAGAGCCTATTTACCTTCTAACATTGCTCCTGAAATATTAGCTTCTTTAGTTGCTCAAACTAAGGATTTGAAAATGGGTGTAGTAGATGACTTTACTAATTTTGTAAATGCGGTAATTAACGAACGTTCTTTTGATAAAATAGCGGCTTATATGAATCGTGCAAAACAATCTAAAGAAGCTGAAATTTTAGTTGGGGGTAATTATAACAAAGAAAAAGGTTGGTTTATAGAACCAACTGTTATCCTAACTACTAATCCGTTCTATGAAACGATGTGCGAAGAATTGTTTGGCCCAGTATTAACCATTTACGTATACCCAGCTGATGATTTTGAAGCTATTCTTCATACCGTAGATGCCACAAGTGCATATGCTTTAACGGGTGCAATTTTCTCTCAAGATCGATATGCTTTAGAATTAGCAACTAATAAATTGGTAAACAGCGCTGGTAATTTTTATATCAATGACAAACCTACGGGTGCAGTGGTAGGCCAACAGCCATTTGGTGGTGCTAGGGCTTCAGGTACCAATGATAAAGCAGGGTCTATGTTGAATATGTTGCGTTGGTTGAGTCCGCGCACTATTAAGGAAACTTTTGTACCGGTTACCAATTATCAATATCCTTTTCATCAAGCAGATTAATTTTTTTTAGTAATTTTATTAAAACAATTTTTTATGGAACAATTTTCAAATTATACAGTAGAAGGTACCCAGTTGGGTTCTAAAAACATTGCAAAGTCATTTATGTCCAATGTTTTTTCTTGGATGTTTGTTGCTTTAGCGGTTTCAACAGCTTTCGCCTTTGCTTTTAGCAGCAATGAAACCTTATTAAGCTATTTAATTGGTGAGCGAGGTCTTACGGGTTTAGGTAAGATAACTATGTTTGCCCCATTGATTTTTGTATTAGTCATGTCTTTTGGTTTCGCTAGATTATCGGCAACGGTGCTTACTTTATTATTCGTTGCTTATGCTGCTATCACAGGTATTAGCTTTAGTTTTATCTTATTAGTATATACACAAGGCTCCGTTATTACCTGTTTCGCTGCGGCTGCTTCTATGTTTGGCATTATGGCTATTATGGGCTATACTACCAAACAAGATTTAACCTCTTTTGGTCGAATTTTATCTATGGGTTTAATTGGTATTGTTATTGCCTCTTTAATTAATATGTTTATGGGCAATCCAACTATCGATTATATTATCAGTATTGTAGGAGTTGCGGTATTTACTGGACTTACTGCTTACGATGTTCAAAAATTAAAAAACATTGGTGCCGGTATAGGTGCAGAAGGGATCAGCGAAAATGATGTTAAGAAACTATCTATTTTTGGCGCACTTACTTTATACTTAGATTTTATCAATCTATTTTTAATGTTATTACGTCTGTTTGGAAGCAAAAGAGACTAGTAGATATTCATTGCAACTAAAAATGGCTTACTCTAATTGGAGTAGGCCATTTTTCTTTTTATTGCGATTGAAAATGTATTTTTACATTCTATTATGGCCATCATACTTGCAATTGAATCTTCCTGTGATGATACCGGCGCCTCTATAATCAATGATGGCGTGGTATTGAGCAATGTTATTACTACTCAATTAGATCATAGTAAATATGGTGGGGTGATCCCAGAGTTGGCATCGCGTGCGCATATGGATGCTATTTTGCCAGTGGTAGAAGCCGCTATTGATAAATCTGGTATTTCGATGCAACAAATAGAAGCTGTTGCTTTTACACAAGCTCCCGGATTAATTGGCTCTTTAATGGTAGGTGCGTGTTTTGCAAAATCATTTGCTCAGGCTCGTTCCTTACCTTTAATTGCAGTGCATCATATGCAAGCACATGTAATGGCTCATCTTATAGAAGATCCAAAACCTAGTTTCCCTTTTTTATGTTTAACGGTTTCAGGTGGGCATACCCAATTAGTGCTTTGCGATTCGCCTTTGGAGATGCGTGTAATTGGAGAAACTATTGATGATGCTGCTGGTGAGGCCTTTGATAAAACAGCTAAAATGTTAGGGCTTAAATATCCTGGTGGACCAATAATTGATGCTTTAGCAGCAAAAGGGAATCCTCAAGCTTTTGTTTTTCCTAAAAGCAATATGCCAGCCTATAATTTTAGTTTCAGTGGATTAAAAACGAATATTCTCTATTTTATACAAAAACAGCAAAAGCTAAATCCAGCTTTTGTAGAAGAAAACTTGAATGATATTTGTGCATCTGTTCAGTATACCATTATTGAATCACTTTTAATGAAGTTGAAAAAAGCAGCTACTGATTATAAAGTAAAGCAAATTGGTATAGCAGGGGGCGTGTCTGCTAATAAAGGTTTACGATCTGCGTTTGAATCCTTAGGTAAGCAATTAAATTGGGAGACCTACATCCCTTCATTTGAATATTGTACCGACAATGCAGCAATGATAGCAATCGTGGCTCATTACAAATACGAAGCAAAAGATTTTGTTAATTATAATGTAGTTCCTTCACCCCGAGCAACTTGGTAATGAGTAATAACTATTTCCAATTTAAGCAGTTTACAATTCATCAAGACCAATGTGCCATGAAAGTAAGCACCGATGCTTGTATACAAGGTGCATGGGTACAAATTCCGAGCACTAGTAAACGCGTTTTAGATCTTGGATGCGGTACGGGATTACTTACATTAATGTTAGCTCAACGTTATCCTAATTGCACAATTGATGCCATTGAAATAGATGAAATGGCTTCAGTACAAGCCAAACAGAATTTTGATTTAAGTCCGTATGCAAAGCAAATTAATCTTATTCATGCAGATGCGTTGAGTTACAATTTTGAAACTACATATGATTTTATAATTTGCAATCCGCCCTTTTTTAGTAATAGTTTACAAGGTCCTGATACGGCCAGAAATCGTGCACGGCATCAACAAGAATTGACCTTAGAAAAATTAGTTTCATTATTTCAACAACTTACGAATACCGCAGCGGAAATAGGAGTCTTACTTCCTTTTGATGAGTTTTTAAAGTTTGAACAGTTGCTTTTAACGCAAAGATGGTTTGTAAATAGAAAGTTATCTATACAGCCCAATTCGTCTAAGGCGCCTAATAGAATAGTGGCTATTTGTTCGTCAGTAAATACCAATTGCAAGCAGGAAGAGTTGATTATCTATAATGAAGAGCGTACTTATACAAGTGCTTTTATACAACTATTAAGTCCTTACTATCTTAACTTATAAGCAATACACTTTTTATTTTTTGTATAATATGTTGTAAGTTTATGCAAACCATGAAAACCCTCTTTTTTCTTTTCTCTATTAGCTTTTGCTTGTTGAATACAAGTGTAGATTTATGTGCTCAAAATAAAGTTGTCAAAAAAGATCTTTCAACTACTGCAGACACCCTTTGGAACCAATTGGATAAGGCAGGTAATAAGCAAGGTAATTGGTTTTTAAAAACTAATGCAGAAAGAGGTGAAGAGAATACCACATCTTATGGTTTTTACAATCATGGAATGAAGGAAGGTTTATGGTATGTTTTAGACGAAATGAATGAGTTATTACGCATTGAAAATTATAAAAATAATTTACTTGATGGTGAAAATAAATTTTATGAAAGGGGTTATTTAATTTGCATAGGCCATTATAGAAGTGTAAGTTCTAAATATAAATATGACACCATCAAAGTAGAAGATCCAGTAAGCGGAAAATTTAAACAGGTTGTTGTGCCAGCTGATAAAGGCACAACCAAACATGGTACCTGGGAGTTTTTTGACGCACCTAGTGGAGAATTG
The DNA here is from genome assembly GCA_030831005.1 of Bacteroidota bacterium. GTDB lineage: Bacteria > Bacteroidota > Bacteroidia > Chitinophagales > Chitinophagaceae > CAIWHF01. The sequence continues at coordinate 7,987 of JAURLW010000137.1, read as the reverse complement.
TTGAAAATTGAAGAGTGGCAAGTAGATGAGCGAATCTTTATCAAGTCTTATGATAAAAATAAAGAAGATACGGCATTTATTAATGCCAGGACTCGTAGTTTGCCTCATGTAAAGAACAATTATTTCAAACCACCTCCTAATAAACGATTTTTACTTTTAAAATAAGTTATATGACAGTGCCATTAGATGCTAAGTTTAGCATGTTTGAAAATAGAATCAAAAAAGTTTGGAAACATATCGCTAAGGTTGCCACTAAACAAGGTATTGCTTGCTTTCGCTTTTATGATCATGACTTACCAGAATTTCCTTTTAGAATGGAATGGTATGACGGAGCCGTATATGTGTCAGAGTATAAAAGAAAGCATTGCATGGAAGACGATGAGCATGCACTATGGGTAGAACAATGTAAGGCGGTTATTGCTGATGTGTTGCAGATCTCTGTTGAGCTTATTTACATGAAAGAACGAAAAAGACTCAATCATAAAGATGCACAATATGAGAAAGAGGCGAATACTAAAATTGAGCGAATTGTTAAAGAGCAAGGATTGAGTTTTATTATTAATCTTTCTGATTATTTAGATACCGGTTTATTTTTAGATCATCGAATTACAAGAGCGTATGTAAGAGATCAAGCTAAAGGGAAACGCGTTTTAAATTTATTTTGTTACACCGGCTCGTTTTCTGTTTATGCAGCAGCAGGTGGCGCAGATTTGATAACTTCTGTAGACTTATCAAACACCTATATCAATTGGACAAAAAGAAACTTACAGTATAATAAATTGTATAGTGCAGATAAGCATATGCTAGTGCAAGATGATGTTATGGAGTGGCTTAAGGCAGCACCTAAAGATTATTTTGATTTAGTAATTGTAGATCCACCTACTTTTAGTAATAGTAAGCGCATGCAAGATATATTTGATGTGCAGCGCGACCATGTAGCTCTTTTAAAGCTGGTGTTAAAAACAACTAAAGTGGAGGGAACAATTATCTTTAGTAATAATTTCAAAAATTTTGTACTAGACGAAGCGGCTATTCCGGCTTTTAAAATAAAAGATATTACCAAATTTACCACTCCATTTGATTTTGTTGGTAAATTGCACAGGCATTGTTTTGAAATAACTAAATAAAATAGTTTTTAAATGAATAAGATTATAGAAGTTCAGCAATTAGTTAAAAAATACGACAACTTTATGGCGGTAAATGCTATTAGTTTTTATGTTAATGAAGGAGAAATATTCGGACTCTTAGGTCCAAATGGAGCAGGGAAGACTACTACTTTAGAAATTATAGAAACACTAAGGCCTAAAACTTCTGGCAAGGTGCAAGTGTGTGGATTTGATTTAGATAAAGAGCCAATTAAAATCAAAGAAGTTATTGGTGTGCAATTACAAGCTGCTGGTTATTATCCAAATTTAAATCTAACGCAGTTAATAGAGCTTTTTGCAGGTTTGTATAATAAACAAATTGATGCTATTGAGTTATTAAACAAAGTGCAATTAACCGAAAAGGCAAAAGCAAAATATAAGGAGTTGTCTGGAGGGCAGAAACAACGATTCTCTATTGCAACTACTCTAATTAATAATCCTAAAGTTATTTTCTTAGACGAACCTACAACAGGCTTGGATCCTCAAGCTAGAAGAAACTTGTGGGATCTAATATTAAGTCTTCGCTCTACAGGTACTACCATTGTATTGACCACGCACTATATGGATGAAGCTGAAGTGTTATGTGATCGAGTGGCTATTGTAGATGCCGGCGTTATTAGTAAAATTGATACGCCTTCTAATTTGATTGATCAATTATTAGCAACAGGCTTTCAAAAACCATTACCGGTAAAGCAAGCCAGTCTTGAAGATGTTTTTATTAATCTAACAGGCAAGGCTTTACGCGATGAATAATTAAACTTACTATATGCAAACCGTTGTTACTTATGCTACCACTTTATTAGATACGGAGATACACTTCTATGTTAGAGGAAATGCAAAGCAGTATTTAATTTGTTTTTACGGATATGGTCAAAATGCTACTGTTTTTGATGAACTGGCAGCGTATCTGAAAGATACTCATACGCTACTTATTGTCGATTTGCCTTTTCATGGTGCTAACATGCACAGTAAGGGGTTTGAATGGACTGCAGCTCATACTAATGCTTTAACTGCTTATTTTAGAAAGCAATTTAATATACAAATCTACTCTTTATTAGCCTATAGTATTGGTGCGAGAATAGCCTTGTCTATTTTTGAACAAGATATTGCTGCTGTAGAAAAAGTTTATCTTTTAGCTCCTGATGGAGTTTTTAATAGTAGGTTTTTCAAGTTTATAACAGGCAATCGTTTAGGAAAAGGACTTATGTATTCATTTATTCATTTCCCTCATATTGTATTTGGTATCATAAACCTTTTAGCTTTTACTCATATTCTAGACGCTGCCAGTAAGCGTTTGTATATGTCTACTACGCATTCTCAATTAAAAAGAAGACGCTTGTCGTATTTTTGGAATTGTGTTCATCGGCTTGATTTTAGTAAGGAGTTAAAATCATATTTAATACAAAACCCCAAAGAGCAGGAAAAAATACTGTTATTTTATGGCATTCATGATCCTATCATTAATAAAAAACACTTATTGAAATCGCTAAATGCATTTTCGAATATTCAAAAAAATGAACTTGCTTGCGGTCATAATATTTTTAATCCATCCATCTTTCCAATAGTTTTAAAGAAAGCCTTTTCCTAATGTTCTATTTTTTAATTTTTATTGGACTTATCTATTTTATTGGTTTTGCAATACTACGTTATGGATTTAAAAGTATGCAGACACCCTTAATTCCTATCGATTATAAACCTTCTTTAAAATTCTCTATTGTAGTGCCGGCTCGAAATGAAGAGCATAATATTGTGGAGCTGATACATTCTTTTAGGCAATTAAATTATCCCGAATCTCATTATGAGTTAATTATTGTAGATGACTTTTCTGAAGATAGTACAGTAGAAAAAATATTGCCCTTTTGTAGTAGCAACATTCGTTTATTGCAATTGGAGAATTTAGAAGAGTTGTCGCTTAAAAATAAAAAAAGAGCCCTACATGAAGGCATTCAAATTGCACATCATGATTTTATAATAACTACGGATGCTGATTGTGTATTTGATAAAAACTGGTTAAGAACCATAGCTTATTTTATAGAAAGAGATCAATCGAGAATGGCTATTGCCCCTGTAAGTTTTAGTAACGACGGCACTTTACTTGCTGCATTTCAGTCCTTAGATTTTATGATGATGCAATCCATTGGTATTTCCTTGTATGCACTAGGGTCTGCATCTATGAATAATGGCGCTAATTTTGTTTTTGAAAAACAATTATTTTTTGAGTTAAAGGGATTTCAAGGAGTTGATCATTTAGCCTCGGGTGACGACTTTTTATTCTTAAATAAATATAGGCAAACCGCCAATCCGAAAATTAGCTATGCATTTCATCCAGAAGCTATTGTGCAGACTTTACCTCAAGACAATGTTCGTGGCTTTTTTCAACAACGTGTACGATGGGCATCTAAGATGGGGAATTATAAAAATGTACTTTTGACAAGCACCTTAGTTTTTGTTTTTATTTTCAATTTGTGTTGCCTTATACTTTTTGTAATGGCGTTTTCAAATACCCATTACGTTATGCTATGCATTACTTTTATCGCATTGAAAATCATTGCTGAAGCCTTATTGTTAAGCAAGGCAAAACATTTTTTCAATTTTAAAAATGCGTACACAATTCTTATTAGCTTGCAATTGCCCCATATTATTTATATGGTAAGCGCTGCCTTGTTTTCTAAGCTGAAAACCTATGAATGGAAAGGGCGTATATTGCGTTAAGCTAATATCAGAAATACACAAGGTACTTTCCCAATTTCAATAGTTTGGTTTTTCCAGTCGGCTACTTTTTTAGTTTTTATAAAACTATCTTTACTACTAACGTTTTTTGCAATACACAATTTAGTATTGGGAGCTAATTGTTTTAATAGATCCGCCATTAATTGGTCATTTCTATATGGGGTTTCAATGATTATCTGTGTTAGATTTTCCTTTTTAGATTGTTGTTCAAGTGCTATAATATTTTCTCTTCTCAACGGGTGCTTTAGCGCTATATAACCGTGAAAGGCAAACTTTTGTCCATTTAATCCAGAAGCCATTAGTGCTAAGAATAGCGAACTTGGTCCAGTTAAGGGCAATACTTTTGCATTATATTCGTGGGCTAGCATTACTAAGTCAGATCCAGGATCAGCAATGCCAGGGCAACCAGCTTCGCTCATAATGCCAATAGTTCTGCCTTCCTTTAGCCAATCTTTAAAAGTTTTATAGTCAATGCCATTATGTTTATCAATTTCAATAAAGTGGCAGGTATCAATATCTATAGTTTTATCTACACTTTTTAAAAATCGTCTTGCTGTTCTAAGGTTTTCTACGAAGAAGTATTTAATGGTTGGAACTACTTTGATAAGTTCCATTGATAAGGTTTCGTTGGCATCTTCTGCAACGGGAATTGGAATAAGGAATAGGGTAGCTTTGTTGTTCATCTTCGATAAAATAAAAATAGCCGGCTAATACCGGCTATTTGTTAAGAATGCTTTTAATTAAAATTTAGGACAAGTAAAATTATAATGTGGTCTTGGGTCTCTTTTGTTGATACAGCCATTGTAGATTAATGAAATCTCAACGCCACCAGCGCCATTTGTTGCCGGTGCAAAACTAGATGTGTTTACATCATAGCTAAAACCGATTTTCATTTTAGTAAATTCTAAACCAATATAAGGGATAATTGCATCATCATAACGATACCAACCGCCCATGTATAATACTGTGTTTCTGGTATACTCGTCATGCCCTGGGTTTAAGATGAAACCCGTAGCTGCTCCTAATACAACTTCTGTAGCTGCAGCTTGTGATTGATACAAAGCACTTAAATATAATAACATATTATCATTCAAGTTGATTGAAGAACCTGCATAAGCAGAAATACGTTGGTGAATTTTATGTCCTGGACCTGCTAAAAAGTTTTCTGTAGGTTCAGAAAGATGATATAAAGAAGCACCTGCATATGCAGTAGCATAATCATTTATTTTACCTGAGTACATCAATCCAATATTAAAGTCAGGATAAGTCAAATCACCAGTTGGAGGTACTTCTCCAGAAGGTAAATTTGTAAGTCCAGTATTAGGATCGAATTGGTTTTCAAATATTAATTTGTTGAAATTGATTTTCTTTTGAACGATATAGCCTTGAACACCAAAAGAAATCGTATGGTTTTTGTAGTAACCTAAAGATTTATGATAAGCTAATGAAATACCTGTAGTCATGTTGGTTAATGCACCGGTACCTGATTGGTCGTAAAGCACTAACATGCCAACGCCTAAGGCATCACCTTCTGGTAATGAATTCTTTAGCGTAGCTATATCAAATGAAACTGTACCTGTAGTATACGGAGTGTTAGAAACAGTAGCCCATTGTGTTCTGTAATTTGCTCCAAAACGTAAATCGCATTGCGTTAATCCGGTCAGTGCAGGATTTAAAGTTAAAGGAGAAGTAAAATATTGAGAAAAATGCACATCTTGAGCAAATGAATTGCTAAAACATGCAGTTAATAAGCTTAGTCCTACTAGTATTTTTTTCATTAAATATAATTTAGATTATAAGTAGCCAATTATAAGTTAGCAATTTAGTACAAGTTTTTCTAATAAACAAGACATCAGGCTCTTTTTTTAAGTTGGGTTAATTTTGTAATTTCTCTCCAAAGCATAAATCTCCTGCGTCTCCGAGTCCTGGTAAAATGTAGCTTTTGTCATTTAGTCTCGGGTCAATAGCGCCCACCCAAATATGGGCTTCTGGCAAGGCTTGTTTTACAAAGTTTATACCTTCTTGGCTCGCTATCACACAAACGATATGTAGCTCACTAGGTGTGCCATTACTCAAAAGACTTGGAATAGCCTTTATAAAAGAGGCGCCCGTTGCTAACATAGGATCTGCTATAATTAGGGGTCTGCCCTCTAAATTGGGTGCTGTAACATAAGATTGTTCAATATGAAATCCTTGTTCATCATGTTTTCTATAAGCTGCCACAAAAGAACTATCTGCTTTATCCAAGTAGTTCATTAACCCTTGAAATAAGGGTAGACCTGCACGCAATATAGTTGCTATAACAGGTTGGTTTTTAAGGTTATAGCCTATTGTTGTTTCCAGTGGGGTTGTTATTTTAATGGCTTCATAAGAAAAGGTTTTACTAATTTCATAAGCTGCCACTTCTCCAATACGCTCTATATTTCTTCTAAAACGCATTCTATCTTGCTGTATAGCATGGTCTCTTAGCTCATTTATCCAAATTTGAACTAATGAATGTACTTCGCTTAAGTGGTGTATCATATATCTGCTAGTTTAAAGTCAAAAATTCTTAATTGTAAAAGTAAATTTTTATTTTGAAAATCGCAGGCTTCTGGGTGGCAATACCCATTTTGCCGTTAAAATACCGTTAAACTAAATATTTAAGTAGCAATACCTCAAGCATACGCCTATTTTTGTAACTTCGCAACTCCTTAATTCAACTAAATTAAATTATGACTCCAACAATGGACGCTATTGATTATGCAAAATTACCTAAACACATTGCCATCATAATGGATGGAAATGGTCGTTGGGCTAAAGAGCGCAATAAAGATAGAGTATATGGACATCATGAAGGGGTATTGAGTGTAAGAGAAATAGTTAACGTAAGTGCACAAATAGGTATTCAGTATTTAACCTTATATGCCTTTTCTACGGAAAACTGGAATAGACCAAAGGAAGAAGTAGATGCTCTAATGGAATTGTTAGTCAATACCATTAGAAAAGAGGTTAATGATTTGAATAAGAATAATGTAAGACTTTGTGTAATTGGAGATTTAGCGAGTTTGCCCCACAAATGCCAAGTAGAAATGAACGAAGCGATAGAGCTTACGGCTGCTAATACGGGCTTAACTTTGATATTAGCTTTAAGTTATAGTGCCAAATGGGAATTGGTTGAAGCAATTAAGCAAATTTCTACGGCTGTAAAAAACAATCAATTAAGTATTGATGCTATTAATGACGAATTAATAAGTGCTCATTTATCTACAGCATCATTTCCAGATCCGGAATTGATGATTAGAACAAGCGGAGAACATAGAATAAGCAATTTCCTTTTGTATCAGTTAGCTTATGCAGAGTTGTACTTCACAAGTACGCATTGGCCCGATTTTAGAAAAGAACAATTTATACAAGCCATTTGTGATTATCAAAATAGAGAACGTCGTTTTGGTAAAACAAGTGAGCAAATTCAAACGAACTTAACAAATGTTGATGAATTTAATTAAGAAAAATAGTTACTTATTGCTAATAGCAGTATTTGCCTGCCCGGCTGTTTTTGCGCAAGGCTTAGGTGCTAAGGCTGCTTTTAACCCTTCTTCCAACGAAGAAACTAAAGCGCCTGTGGAATATACAATTGGAGGGGTTGCTATTAAAGGTGTACGCTATTTAGATGAAGAGTTGTTATTAGCTGTTGCCGGTCTTGAAGTGGGTTCAAAAATAAAACTCAATAATGACGAGTTAATAAGTAAAGCAATCAGAAATTTATGGAAACAAGATTTGTTTGCAGATGTCAAAATTAAAGTTAGCAAGGTTATTAATGATAAAGCATTTTTAGAAATACAATTAGAAGAACGACCACGTTTAAGTAGGTATATTATAAAAGGTGTAAAAAAAGGAGAGACACAAGAGATAAAGGATAAAATAAATTTGGTCAAAGCAAAAGTAGTTACGGAGTCCATAAAAAAAGAAGTGGCTACTAAAATCAAAAAGTACTATGCAGATAAGGGATTTTCTAATACCAGCGTTCAAATTAAAGAACGAACTGATACTACCATAGTTAATAATGTTGTTCTCACTATTACCATTGACAAAGGAATTAAATCGCAAATCAATCAGATTAATTTTGCAGG